>JBBQYT010000144.1:0-6156 GCA_038208385.1 Longimicrobiales bacterium
ACGAGCGCGACGGTAATGATCGCGAAGCTTGCCTGGTACGCCATGTAGAGAAGCTGCGGGAACGCGCCCCATGGACCGGCGTCCAGCCCAACGCCGCGCAGGAAGACGTTCTGGAATCCGCCAATCCAGTCGTTCCCCGCGCCAAAGGCGAGGCTGAAGCCGACGAGGGCCCAGAGGATGCCGACCACTCCGAGCGATGCAAAACTCATCATCAGCGTGTTCAACACGTTCTTTGCACGGACAAAGCCGCCGTAGAAAAAGCCGAGAGCCGGCGTCATCAACAGTACGAGCGCGGTAGAGATCATCATCCACGCCGTGTCGTCACCCTTCAGCGCCGGCACTTGAATCATCAGGACCATGGTGTCTCCGGCTAACTCGCCGTATGCGAGCGGAAAATGAAATAGGCAGCGCCGAGAACACACAGGCCTGCCCACACATAATCGAGCTTCAACGGCTGACGCCGGCCGGTATCTGTATCAATATTCGAAAAACGCAATGCCCCAGCTGATGATCGCAGCGACATACCACCTGCAGTCATTCAGATTCTCGAGGTGCATGTGCCAAGCGAACGTCATAAACACGTTGGAGTCCAGGCATGCGCAGAACGACCGTCATCAGTGGGCGCTGCGTTTTCGGACGCTCATCGAACACACTGTTAGGGATAAGCGATTTGAGATTAGTTTTATCGACCCTTTTCTAATCGCTAATCGCTAATCCCTAATCGCTGCAACTCAAGTGACGGGCTTGCTTCCGGGCGTGCCCTCCGGGCCCTTGTCCCAGTCCTGCACGCTCGAGATGTTCGGCATTCCCCAGTCGTGCCCGTTCCAGCCGTCGAAGCCTTCCATCTTGAAAGCCCAGAAACCGGTCATCATGTCGCTGATGACGATCAACCCATCCGCGTTGCGGACATCCACACCCCAGGCGCCCATGTTGGGGTTGCCGGCATCGCGGCCCTCGTGCGGTCCTTCATACGTGCGGAAATAGCCGACGGTAATCGGGTTCGTGGGATCCATGATGTTCAGGATCTGCAAACCATCTTCGTATGCGGACACGAACACGTAAGGCCAGCGCATCTCGTGGTTGTGCGGCAGGTTCTTCCACGTGGCCGTCCACGCGCCAATCACCTTGTTGATGTTACCGGTGAAGTTTGAGCCATCGCCTTTGGGCTTCAGGTCGAGCATGCGGAGCGGTGCGTACTCGTATTCGGTTTCACCAATCGCGTAGCGGCCGAGCGGGTCGACGCTCAGTGTGTGCCCCCACTGCACGCCCTGCACGCCGGTCACCGATGTGATCAATGTGGGTGCTTCCGGATGCGTGATGTCGTATACGTGCCAGCCGCCGAGACCCGCGCCGTAGAACTTGTCCTGGTGCGTGATCGGGTCGTACGCCATGTAGAAGTCATGGTAGCCGAGCATCGGGAAACCCTTCATCGGGACCAGGCCGTCCGGCACCGGGATCTTCCCGATGAAGCCCTGGTTCGGATCTCCGGCGATGAACTTGTCCATGTCGTAGATGTTCGCGTGATCACCCGTTGTCGTCGTCACGAGCAATGAACGACCATCCGAATGCTTGTAGAGGAAATGCTCGTGGAAACCGCCGAGACTTTCCTTGTCACGAATGCGGCCGACTTCCTTTACGAGCGCGGCGTTCGGCAAGCCGGTTACGTCGAAGACGATGGCGCCCAGGTCGACATCCGGTCCGCCCTGTGAGAACTGGAACGTCTGCACGTAGTAGTAGCGGCCCTTCGTCTTGAAGTAGCGGCTCTCGAGAGCCCCCACGCCCTGGTGCAATTCCGAGTTCTCGATGCGCCACGAGTAAATCACTTTCGGCTTTTTTGGATCCGCAACGCTCACGACATCGAAGCCTGTCGGGTGGAAACGCTTCGATACGTACGCGTACGGACGCGACAGGTCCTGCTCGATCTCGATGTCCGCGGTGTGCAAAAATCCACCGAGCGGCACGTGTCCCATCAGCGACACATTGGAGCTGTGCTGACCACCCGGCTGGAGGTCATAGCTCGGCGCGGAGCCGGTGTGCGGATACACGGGTGGCGTGTTCGTGCGGCCCTGCGCGTGAAGCTGCAATGGCAGCACAACCAGTGCGGCCATGAGCGTCGGCGCGCACGACCGGCGGCGATGAGTTATCGAAGACATTGGAAACCCCCTGGGGAAATGCGAGAAGAGCGCGTAGCGACACCGGACTGCAATGAATTCTTACCTGCTACTGATCTTTTACAAGAGCTTTGGAACCCCAGGCGCAGGGCGCGCGAGCGTCGTACCGACGACGCGGTCGCGGCCCGTTTTCTTTGCGATCATGAGGCGCGAGTCTGCCTGCTTCAGGAGCTGCTCGTAGTCGGTGCCATCAAGCGGGTAGCATGCGACGCCGCCACTGATCGTGAGCTGGCTCTCCGCACCATCTTCCTCCGCATGAAAGCGCGTCGCCGAAACATCGAGGCGCAACCCATCGATCTTGTACATCGCGTGCTCGAGACTCGTCTCGGGCAGCAGCACCACGAATTCTTCGCCGCCGTAACGCGCCACGAGATCGCTCATGCGCACATTGAGGCGCAGCACCGACGCGATTGTGTGCAGCACACGATCGCCGGTCGCGTGTCCAAACGTGTCGTTGAAATCCTTGAAGTGATCGACGTCCAGAATCGCAAGCGAAAACGAATGTCCATGCCTGCGCGCGCGGCTCAGCTCCCCTTCGGCGCGCGCGTCGAAATATGCGCGGTTCGGAAGCCCCGTGAGCCTGTCCATGATCGACAGCCGGCGCAGATGCTGTGCGCGTCGCACAACTTCCCAGCTCAGTATGAATGCGACAAACAACAAAATCACCCGCGTGACCTGGTCCGCCCACGAGAACGTGCCATACTCGAACGGCGCGAAACGCGGATCGTTAATGCCCCAGCGAATCACCTCGTAGACGATGATCGCCGAATACTGCAGCATCGCGAGCATGCCGGTGACCGTGCAGACGCGCCGGTCGTAGCGCAGGCTCGATGCCGCGATCGCCAGGAAATAGACCGGGAACGTCGCGCGGCTGTTCACAGCCGCATACGGCGGACCCACCGCTACGAACGACGCCAGCGCAATGCTGACGAGCGTGACATCCAGGCTCGAGCTGAAAAACGCCAGCGAAGTGTGGTACCGTCCGCGCAGCAGCAGCACGTAGATCGCAACGGACGCGACCGCGGCCAGCACCGTAACGGCAAGGCCGGTCTGAAACTCGCGCACTTCCGGATGCATCCAGAAACGGTAGATCGGCGTGATGAGCAGTAACACGACTACGATCAGCCGGATCTGCGCGACCTGCCATTCGCCTTCCGCAGCGGCCTCGAGCAGGACGCCATCCGGCCTGCGCCAGACCTCGGATGGAGAAGACGCCGGCCTCGGCGTGGCTTCGCGAGCTTCGTCCTTCAGAATGCTCCTCGGATTTGTGGGCTTGATGCGTCCACGATGGCGCGTACACGAGTGCGGGGCAAGTCGCTCGTCGCGATTGCCCCACTACGTGCGTCCACTCATGTGTTGATGATCAGGCAACGCGTACGTCACGGACACACACTCGCTCAGCGGCGACCGCGTGAAGGCTTCGTAGCCCTGTCATACGCATTGTCCTGGTTGAAGTGTGCACCCGGGGAGAGTGCCGTGCTCCACTATTACGTCTTTTATGCGATGGCGCATGGGCGATTTCTGCCCATTTTTGCCGCAGCCGTCGGAATTATAATTTCGGTTGGTATAGTCCCGCCTCGTCCGCACCCATGAGACCCGAGCGATACAAGCGCTCATCCAATGGACGCAGCCGTTTTTCCATCTCCGGATCGACCACAGTCACGAACGGCAGTGCATCGAGGTGATCCGACATGTCGTCGAGATTCAGCTCACGCGTCTGCCAGCCCGCGTATCGTCGCGTAGCGAGATTCAACGGACGGGTAAACCCGCGCATCGTGAGCTCGCCAGCGGGATTGTAGTAGTGATCGAAGTAGGACATGGCGACTTCGCGGGAGCTCGCGTATACCGGCGAGCGATAGCGCAAGCCTGCGTAGTTTGATTTTGCGAGCGCGCCGTACCGGCCATCCAGCTTGAAGAGCGCGAGCACGTGATCGTCATCACGGACGGCTTTGAGATTGACGAGCAGGGGCGGAAATCCGATGTACTCGAGCGCTGCTGCAGCGAACACAGCGCCTTCCATGCAGTTGGCAACGCGGTCGCGCAGGACTTCGCGCGGCGACCTGAATGTCGGGTCCGCACTGTTGTACGGAATCTCATCGAGGTAAGCCTGGATGTCTTCGGGAGTCAGGAACGTGTCGAGCTCGGCGCGTTCAGCGGGCGTCCATGAAACATCAATCGGTTGGTTCTGTGCTCGCTTCATCCCGCACGATAAAGCGAGCAAACACGGTTACGCTACTCCTGACGCAATGCAGTCACGCGGTAGCAGCTACGACCTCGACGCGAAGATAGCGCGTCCGTGCGCCGCTGCGCGGGACCACGCGAATACGGTACGGGCCGGGCAACAGGCCTTTGGTCGAGATCCGGACGGAGAAGGACCCCGCCTGCGGCAGGATCCCGCCGCTCTCGGCGGTCCCGCGGTCGATCGCGATAATGGGGGCACGCGCACGACCGAGCCGGAGCGACACAGGCGCGTCCGGCCAATGGTCGCCGGAAAGGATGAACTCACCGCCCGCCGGTACTGCGGCGGGCGCAAGGCTCACTACCGGATCTTCGGTCTTGTCCATTCGCGGGCACGCGTCCTGTGCTTGGCGAACACAAAAGCCCGGGCGAAGTGCGCGGGCTCGAAACGGCGACAACAAGATAGTGGATCACACGGTTTTGGACCACCCGTTGAAATGGCGGACCTCTTTTCCATCCTTGCAATTTGGCCGCTCGAGCTATCCGTCGCCGGCATGACCCCGTCAGAACAACCGCAATTCGACTCTTTCAGCTGTCGGGAAGCTGCCTCGGCCTGGCCCACCGTCTAAAGCGGCCAGGATGCAAAGTCAGAAAACAGGTCCGACGTTTTTTTATCGAAACCTGATCCCGTTCGGTGCCACTTCGCCCGCCTTGGGCGCGTGTGGCGGGGGAGGTTGCGGCGGCGCTGCGGGCTTCGCCGGACGGGGTGACTGCTCAGCACGCGGTCCGCGAGACGGCGCAGCTTCGGGATTCCTTTTCATCGACAGCGCGATGCGGTTCCGCTCGAGGTCTACCGACAGCACCGTCACACTCACGCGCTGGCCCACCGTCACCGCCTGGTTCGGATCGGAGATGTAGCGATCGGCAAGTTGCGAGACGTGCACGAGCCCATCCTGATGCACGCCGACGTCGACAAATGCGCCGAACGCGACGACGTTCGTGACAACGCCTTCCAGGCGCATGCCGGGAACGAGGTCTTTCGGCTCCCGCACGTCATCACGAAACGCCGGCGGCTCGAATGCTTCGCGCGGATCACGACCCGGCTTCCGCAGCTCGCTCACAATGTCCAGCAGCGTCGGCATACCTGCATCATCGGACAGATAACGCTCGAGCTGAAGCGTTCCGATCACCGCTTCATTCCCAACGAGCTCGCGCACGTGCACGCCCGCATCCTTTGCCATCCGCTGCACGAGCGCATAGCGCTCCGGATGCACGCCACTCGCATCCAGCGGATCATCCGCACCCTGCACGCGCAGGAACCCCGCCGCCTGCTCAAATGCTTTTGCACCGAGCCGCGGCACTTCCATGAGCTGTTTGCGCGACCGGAATCCGCCGCGTTCATCGCGCGTCGCGACAATGCTCCTTGCGAGCGTCGGACCAATGCCTGCCACGTAGGACAACAGTGACACCGACGCCGTGTTCACCTCGACACCGACACGGTTCACACAGATCTCGACGATCTCATCGAGCCGCTTCTTGAGGCGCGGTTGATTCACATCGTGCTGGTATTGTCCCACGCCGATCGACTTCGGATCGATCTTTACGAGCTCTGCAAGCGGATCCTGGAGTCTGCGCGCAATCGACGCCGCGCCGCGCAGTGATACGTCCAGATCCGGCATCTCCGCGCGCGCAATGTCCGATGCCGAGTAAACCGATGCACCCGCCTCATTCACCACGACGACCTGTGGCCGTGCACCGCTGGTGTCACCCAGGATTTTTTTTACGATTGCCTCCGTCTCACGCGAGG
>JBBQYT010000145.1:0-6139 GCA_038208385.1 Longimicrobiales bacterium
AAAGGCAAAACAATGTTCGAAGGAATCACCGACAATATGGACTTCAAGCCGACGAAGACGCGGACGTTCAGGAATGGGAATGTGGTGCTGGACTACGGACCCGCATGAGGATTGCTGCTTGAAGAAAAAGGGACCCGGCGGGGGCCCCCCCACATCAAAATTTCAGGGCGGCGCGGGGCGAATCCATAGGCGGATCGGCCGAAGTAAAGAACTCTCGGTGGGGGTGGGGTCCCCCCCAAATCAAAGTTGCTTGTCGTCGCGGGGCACTGCCATAGCTGAATCGGCCGAGCTCGCGGGGGGTGCTTCCTACGAGCCGCACCGCCGGCTCAGCTCGCGTCCTGCCGCTGCGCTCGGAAACAATTCGTGCGCTGCGCGGGCGTGCATGCAGCGCTTCTTGCCGCCGTTTCGCGCCAGTCGCATCTGGATCTCGTAATTGCCTGGATCGATCATCGCTGCGCGCGACAACGATGATGAATCATCGCGCACGTAGTAAATCCCCATCGCGATGAGCTGCGCGGTGCTGCGCACAGCGCCAAGGCCGGCGACTAGCGTGACCGCGATCATTGCGGTGACGCGCACCCTCGGCGAGCAGGAATTGAATCGCGAGGGCTCCGGAGTCCACAACGCGCCGAGCGCGGCCCATACGAGGAGTGTCGGCAACGCAAGCAACAGGACTGCATCGAACATTCCGGCAATTCCCACCGCAACGAGCGTCCCGAGGAGTGCAGTAGCGGCGAGTGCTTCGGTCACATCATGAGCGCGCAGGAGTTGTTTCAACGCGCCGAGCGAAATTCCGATGAATGCGAGTGCGAGGAGAAGGGTCGCAATCGGGCCGCGCTCTGCGAGCGATGCAACCCAGTCGCTGCTGGGCCACGGATTCGATGTGCGGCCTGCCTCCGTTTGGTCGAGCGATGGATCGTGCGGTGCGGCGTGTGCAGGATACTCGACCGCCCAGTTGCCGGGACCCACACCAAAGACGGGATCCTTCCCTAGCAGACGTACCGACTGTCCGTATTGAATCAGCCTCCCGTGTCCGCTTCCGCCCTGATAGTTGGCGACATCTTTCATCGTATCGAGATACGGGTTGTCGCTCCGCCAATGGAGCTTGTTGGGAATGAGCAGCGCAGCAGTCACGCCGACGCACGTCAGAACGGTCGTCCCGGCCAGTCGCACCCACGTGCGTCGATGACGTCGGAGCGCGGGAGAGATGATCAGTGCCGCCACCAGGATTGCGATGACCGCACCGAACGCGAGCCACGCCGCGCGTGAACGAGTGAGTACGAGCGAAGCCGTTACAACTGTCGCGCCGAGCGCACCGATAAGGAAATTGCGTCGGCTGTTTGCGCTCAGGGTTGCAAGCAGAACGAGTGGCAGCCCGAACGCTGCCATGTGTGCGACGAAATTGCGGTTGCCGAGCGTCCCGCCAGGCGCGCGGTTCACTGAGAAGAGAGTCGTGCTTACGCCGTACGTTTGTAGAAGCGATGTCAGCGCGCCGGCAACGGCCGCGACGGCGAGTGCAATCAGGAGTGACCGGGCGAGGCCCGCTTCGCGCAGCGAGCGAGCGGACCAGAAGATTGCGACGGCCGATGCACTGATCGTGAGCGCGCGCAACGCCAGCCAGCTGTTGGTCGCGAGCAGCGCGGAAACGGCGCTGAAGAGCAGATAACTGACGAGCGCCACATCGACCCAGCTCAATGCTGCGCGTCGGAATGCACGCACGAGCAAAAGGCCTGCGAGCAGTGCGGTGAGATGCAGCGTCAATTCCTTGGGCACAAAGTATCGGTCGAGCTCGAATACCTTGTACGTCGTCGCAATGAGCACGACAACGATTGCGCCGGCCTGCACTATCCGCAATGCGACGCGTTCAGATTTGCCGCTGCTCACAGTCGTGGCTGTTGGCAGCGGCTCCGTCACCCGTTGATATTCACCAGCAGAGATCGAATTGTTCAGCGGATCAACCCGGGAACGACGGGTTGTTTTTCACCTGGCGCGCCTGCCACAAATGCCTGCGCCCATGGGACGCGCCAAACGCAATCCATTGACCTAACGTCAGCTTGAGCGGTCCCGCAATCTTCTCGCGCACTGCCGAAAGTTTGAGGCCCGCTGCTCGCTGGATTCGCTCGAGCATCTCATCCTGCAGTTTTTGAAATTCCGCAGCAGTCGGTTCGAGTATCGAGCTGCGCGGCGGCACGAGGTCGGCGGCAGTCTTTACCTTCATGCGGTAAGGCGGGTTCATCGATTTGACGAAGAAGTTACCCATGAATCCATGCCGGAAGGGTCCGTCACCGCGCAAATCCCGGGACTCGGCCTCGCCGATCAAACGGTCGACGCTCTTGCCGATACCGCTTTCCGTGATGTTGATGTGACCGATGCATTCACCGATCGACCAGCGTCCCGGTGCCGGACTCCAATTGAACTGCTCGTCGGTGAGTGTGGCGAGGAGGTCCGAGCCTTCCTGTTTCAGCCCCAGGTATTCCTTGTGGTACTCCCGCAACTCGGGATTGAGCGTCATAGGCGCCTGGCTCGACATGGATCCTCCCCCGTTCAGGTGTTCCTGCAACTCGATCGTATCCCGATTTCAACTACAGGCAAGTTCGATCTCTCTATGCGCGGCGGCGCGAGGCAAACACGAGCACCACTCCAACTGCGATTGCCGCGGCGCCCACGATCGGCGGGACAAAACCCTTCTCGTCGACCGACAGCCCAATCGGTCCCATTTGCACCGAGTCCCGATTCTTCGTGTAGCTGAACCCGCGCAGCCCGAGTACTACCGCACCGGCAACGATCAGAATGACACCGACTATGGCGAGTGGCCGCATTTCAACGTCCTGCGCAGCTAACTGCGCTCGAGAGAATACTACAATTCGATCTGTTCGACCGACGCCTCCGTACCATCGATCGTGAGGATCGCAATCGAGGGACGAAGGCCAAAACGCGGAGCGCCTGCGCCACCAGGATTCAGCACGACCGACGGGCCGTCCCGATCGATGAGTGGTTTGTGCGTGTGCCCGTACACGATAATGTCGGCATCGGGATCGAGCTCGCGCAATCGTCCCGGCGTGGGAGACCCCACCTGATTGCCGTGCAGCACCGTAATGCGCCGTCCCCCAAGCTCGATACGGGCAATGCCGGGAACGTGCGCCCGCACCGCGAAATCATCGGTGTTGCCGTACACCGCCGTCACGGGCGCAATCGTCTTGAGCTCCACAATGATGTCGTACGGACCGATGTCGCCGGCATGGAGGATGTGCTCGACATCGGCAAAGTGGGTGAATACTTCCGGACGCAGTTTTCCATGCGTGTCGCTGATCACGCCGATGCGCACGCTGCTAGTCCTGTTCCCCGCTTTGCCAGCGAGGCCCGACGCGGTGTTCTACGCCGATATGCGATAGCACTCGCCCAACCACGAAATCAATCAGGTCATCGATCGATTGCGGGCGATGATAAAACCCCGGCGATGCAGGCAGCACGAGAGCCCCTGCGCGCGACAGGCGCAGCATGTTCTCGAGATGAATGATCGAGTACGGCGTCTCCCGCGGGACAAGGATGAGCGTGCGCCGCTCCTTCAGCACGACGTCGGCGGCGCGCTCGATCAACGAGCGCGTCGTCCCCTGCGCGATGCTTGCAAGCGTTCCCATCGAGCACGGACAGATGACCATTCCGCGCGATGGCGCGGACCCTGATGCGGGCGTCGCGCCACGATCGCGGTCGTCATAAAGGATCAGCTCGCTCCAGTCACCCGTACGGTCGCGCAGCGCGCTCTCGTCCTTGATGCCGAGCTCTTCATCGAGCAGTCGCCAGCCGGTCTCTGAGATGATCAGCCGCACGGGCTGTCGCGCTGCATTCAATGCAAGCAGCAGACGCACCGCGTAGGGCGCGCCCGATGCCCCCGTGAGCGCAACTGTGATCGGAAGCTCGTCGTCGGTCACAGGTGGAGCAGCCGGCCGAGGAGCGTACACACGAACAACGTCGTCGACACACTCACGTTCACGCGGAAGAATGCGCGGTCGAACTTCAGGATGTCCAGCTTGTCGTGCGATTGACCGCGCATGAGCATGTGCTCGTAAAACAGCAGTCCCGCCATGATCGCCACACCAGCGAGGTAGAGGACACCCGTCGGCATCCAGTGCAGCACGCCGACGAGCAGGAATAAAGAGACTGCGCAGAAATGCGATGCTCGCGCAAGCGCGAGTGCGCGAGGAGTTCCCGTGCGTGCGGGGATCGAGCGCAGGCCGTGTGTCCTGTCGAACTCGAGGTCTTGCACGGCATAAATCACATCGAAGCCGGCGACCCAGAACATCACGGCCGCAGCAAGCGCGACGGGCCCGTACCACGGGAGTGGCCATGCACCAGCGAGCGCCAGGTACGCGCCCACGGGTGCGATGCCGAGGCCCCAGCCGAGCACGAGATGCGCAAAGTGCGTGAATCGCTTGGTGTACGAATAGAAAAACACCCACGTGAGGGCGACGGGCGAGAGCCACCCGCAGAGCGGGTTCAACAGCCATGAAGCCGCGACGAACACAGTCGTCGCGGAGAGAACCGAGGCCCACGCCTGCACTGTCGTCAACCGGCCGGCGGGCAGCTCACGAGCGCGCGTGCGCGGGTTCAGCGCATCCCACTTCCTGTCGACAATGCGATTGAATCCCATCGCCGCGAAGCGCGCCGATGTAAATGCAATCACAATGTAGAGAAGTGTGCTGATGTTCAGACGATCGGCGTGCCTGTATGAAGCCATCACCGCACCGACGCCGGCAAACGGCAGTGCAAACAGCGTGTGTGGCAGTTTGACAAAACTCGCGTAGCGCGAAGCAAGTGACTCTCCCGCGAACGTCTGTCCTTCCGCAGGCAGTTTCGCGCTCGCACCCCCGCCCGGATTCGTTTTCATTCCAGTCCCAGCTTCTTCCACAATGAGTCAATCCTTGCGACGACACTCTCCGACATGCGCACGACTTCCGGCCAGGGCCGGTCGATGACGCCCTCCTCGACCCACTTCCGCGTTCCGTCGATTCCCATCTTGCTGCCGTATGCCGGCCCGCGCGACGCATGATCGAGATCGTCCGCAGGACCCATTGTAAACTTCACGTCACGTTCCGGATCGATGTTGTTCAGCGCGAACCACCACACTTCCTGCGCATTTTTTACATCGATGTCGTGGTCCACGACCACAATCACCTTCGCGAGACTCATCAGGCCCTGACCCCAGAGGCCGTTCATCACCTTCGCCGCGTGTCCGGGATACTCCTTCTTGATGCTCACGAACACGAGGTTGTGGAAGATGCCTTCCGCAGGCATGTGATAGTCTACGATCTCGGGCTGTGTCATGCGCAGCAGCGGCAGAAAAATGCGCTCCGTCGCACCTCCGAGATAAAAATCCTCCATTGGCGGAATGCCGACGATCGTCGCGGGATAAATCGCATTCTTCCGCATCGTGATCTTCGTCACGTGGAAGATCGGGAAATAATCTGCCGGCGTGTAGAATCCGGTGTGGTCGCCGAAGGGCCCCTCGAGCTGTAATGGCTCGGCCGGATCGACATACCCCTCCAGTACGATCTCTGATTCAGCAGGAATGCGAAGGTCTGCCGTGAGCGCCGTCGCCGTCATCAGCGGTTCTTTGCGCAGAAAGCCACTGAACAAATACTCGTCGATGCCGGGCGGGAGCGGAGCTGTCGGCGTGTACATCGTCGTTGGATCGGCGCCGAGTGCAACGACAACCGGCATGCGCTCGCCACGCTCCCTGTATTTCCGGAAGTGCGCTGCACCGCCCTTGTGTCGTTGCCAGTGCATGAACGTCGTGTTGCGACCCGTCACCTGCATGCGATACATGCCGAGATTCTGCACGCCGGTTTCCGGATCGCGCGTGATCACCATCGGCATCGTGATGAACGGACCCGCATCCTCAGGCCAGTTCGTCATGATCGGGAGTTTGCCGAGATCTACATCATCGCCTTCAATGACGATCTCCTGACACGGCGGCTTTCCCTTGTATGCGCGCGGCGGGACTTTCGCGAGCTCCGCAAACTTCGGCAGCATCTGCACCTTCGCCCAGAAACCCGCGGGCACTTCAGGCTGCAGCAACGTCGCAATACGTTCGGCGTGTTCGCTGACATCCTTCACGCCAAGTGCGCGCGCCATGCGCGTC
>JBBQYT010000146.1:0-6137 GCA_038208385.1 Longimicrobiales bacterium
AGATACCTTTGCTGAAAATCAGGATCAGGAGGAGCATTCCAGCCGCGCCGTAGGCGATGAACGCGCTCGCGAAAGCGGACGGTTTTGGAAATGCGATCAGGATGCGCGCCGATGTGATGCCCAGAATGAATTCCGGTAGCCTGACCAACGGGAAGGTATGAAGCGCTTCGTAGGCGTCGCGCGCGTGCGGCATTGTTTCGCGGTAGATGATCGCGGGCAACAGTCCGACCATCCAGAGCATCGGAACGAACCACAGCGCGCGTCGTTTGTCGAATTGCCGAAACGCGGGCAGGATGAATGGAAACAGCGCGTATGCTGTAAACAGAACGCCAACCGACCATGCGGGCGTATCGAACGAATCGGACCAATGCGGGACGTAGGCCTCGAGTCCCACCGCGCACAAAGCCGCGCGCGCCCAGCGATCGGCGCCGTACCTGTGCCACACGAGCGGCGCGACGAGCAGGTGTCCGAGCCACACTAGCGGAAATAACCGCGACACCCGCGCGCGCCAGAATCTCCGGTTCGGTACGCGCAGCGTGCTGCTCGCGTCGCTGTACGCGTACGTGAGAATGAAACCGGAAAGAACGAAAAAGAAACCAGTCGAAGTAGGGCCCCCGCGCACGATGCTCAACACCCACTCGGGCGCGCGGTTCGTCCAGAACGTGTGACCGAGGACAATGTGCAGCGCGGCAAGAAATCGCAGTGCATCGATTCCTGTCAACTGTGCGCGGTGCTGCTGCGCCTCCGTGCGCACCGCCTCCGTGAAGCCCACATCCTTCGTTACTACTGTCATGAGCGCCTGCGACAAATCAGCCACACCTGACTGTTCAGCCAGGGATGCGCACCCACCGGCGAGTACTGTTGTTCGATGATCTCGAAATCGACCGATAGCCGGCGCCGCAGGGCGCGCCAGTTGAACCCTTTGTGGCCATGATATCCAGCGCGCGGTGAGCCATACACCGGACGCGCCACCGGCGACGCCTCTCCCGGCGCCAGCATCTTAAGCATCTCGCTCACCGAGTACGTTTCGCGCAGCGCATAATCGCCCCGCACTGTGCGCGCGAGTACGGCGCGAGCCGCCTGCTTGAGAATCAGCGATGGCCCGGTCTCGATCGGAACGCTGATGACGACAACGCCACTACGACTCACGAGACGATGAATGTCACCCAGGACGCGCTCCACCGCATCGCGCGTGCAATGCTCGAGGACTTCCATGCAGAAGACCGTGTCGAACGATTCGTCCGGATATTCTGCGAGATCTTCTACGATTACAAACGACAGCTTCGCAATGTCCGCGTACCGCTCTCGACAGTCCGTCACAAGTCCAGGATCAACTTCAGCTCCCACACCAGCGGCAATTTTGTCACTGACCGCGGCCAGGTACGTGCCATCGCCGCAGCCGTAGTCGAGCAGTCGCGAAGCGCCAAAGCGCTCCGCAAGCCGCACGCCTGCCTCGAACCGCGCTCCGTGGCTCCATTTCAACAGACGGCTCGACGAAAACAGCTGCTTGCGCGCGTACGCGCCTGACTCTTCGAACCCGCGCTGTTTGCTCATTCCGCGCGCGCCGGGCTTTCCATCAGCTCCCGAAAAAAGTCCAGATGTTTGCGCGCGACGACCGGCCATGCAAACAGCTCTTCCGCTCGCGCGCGTGCACGGCCCGCAAGCTCCGCGCGCAGCGAATCATCCAGAACCATGCGCTCGAGCGCTGCATGCCACGCGTCCTCACCGAGCTCGGGCACAATCACGCCTGCATCGCCTACCACGTACGGAATTTCGCCGCTGTCGCTCGCGATGACCGGTACGCCGCACGCAAAGGCTTCAATCAACATGCGTCCAAGCTGTTCCCTCCAACGCCGCGTCGACAGGCTCGGGGCGCACAATACATCCATCGCATTCAAATACGGCGGCACTTCGGCATGCGGCACTCCAGTCACAATCCGCACGTTCGCCGGATGCCTCGCCGCCCACATGGTCAGCTCGTGGTGAAGCGGACCGCCACCCACAAACAGCGCGCGCCACTCATGCTTCAATGCATCCAGCCGCTGCATCAACAACCGCACACCCTTTTGTTCGACAAAGCGACCGAGAAACCCCAACACGGGCACTCCGCCGTCCGCAGGCCAGCCGAGCGCGTCGCGCGTCGCGCGTCGCTGCAGGACATCAGGCTTGAAGCGATCGAGGTTCACACCAAACGTAATGATGCGGTGCGGCGTGTCCGCGTACATGCTGCGCGAGACAAGAGCCTGCTCGACCGTATTGCCGAATGCGATCCAGCCATCAGCACGTGACATTGATCTTCGCTCGACCATTCCAAACGGCGGAGGATAGCGCTTCGCGATGTTCTGGAATGTCGCATACACGAGACGACTGCCTTTCGGAGTTCTGCGCGCGATTTGCGCGCCCGCCATGATGTACGGCTCCTCCCAGCAGTGCACGACATCCCATCGCTCCTCGAGCAGTTTGCGAAGTTTGCCGCCATAACGCATCAGATGGATTTTGCGAGCAAAACGGACGGGCACGCCCTCCAGGCGGACCTGCTCAGTGTCCTGCTGCTGCAGCTCGAGCCGACCGAAGTCTCCTGGAAAACGCTCGGGCGCCACGACAGTGATTTCCCATTTGCCTGCGCCCGCCAGCGCAAGCGCGCGCGCCAGCTCGCGGTTGCGCGCGACTACATACGAATGGCCTATCGTGATGACACGAAGCTTTCGTTCAGTCGACACGGCCACCTCGGCTTCGTCCAGCAATCGCAGCTTCGTACGTCCGCAGCGTGCGACGCGCAGCATTGGTCCAGCTCATCTGTGAAACCGCAGCCTTTGCGAGCCGCCCCATGTGCTCGCGGGCAATGCCATCAGACATGAGACTCACAGTCGTCGCCGCCAGGGCAAACGTATCACGCGGCGGTATGATCAATCCGTTGACGCCGTTTTCAATGACCATTGGCGCACAACCGACCGGCGTAGCGATGACTGGCAATCCCTGGCTCATCGCTTCGATCGTCACCATTCCAAAGCCCTCGTACGTGGACGGCATCAACAGAATATCGTGCGTGCGATAATACTCCATCACTTCACGTTCCGTCGTGCGCGCCACCACACGAATTCTGCTGTGCAGCTCCACCGGAAACCGCGCAAGCACGTGCTCGGCGGGAACACCGGGACCGAGAATTGTCAGTCGAGTGAAGAACAGCTGTTTGGCGATTTCGGCGAAGGCAGGAACGAGGTAATCGATTCCTTTCACGCTGTCCCAGCTCCCGCAAAACAACAAACCCTCGCCCCGTGCGACCGGTGCGTGCGACTGCAGGAACGGGCTCGAAACACCGTGGGGCACCAGGTCGACAGCCTTTTCGCTTTTCCACCCCTGTGCTATGACGTAATCGCGATCGGCGGCGTTCAGCACCAGTGCACGGTCCGATTTGCGCAGCGCAGCTGCGACAGCGTTCAGGCGTACCAACGGATACAGCTGCCTGCGCGTCCACGGCTTTGGCGCGATACCCGCGCGAGCATCATCCAGCATGCGCGCGTAGTTCAGATGCTCGAGACCATTCGATCGATTGATGATGGCTGCGTTTGCGGCGCCAATGTGCTTGCGCCGAACCGCTACGACCAGCGCTTCCGCGCTGGCGACATCGATCACATCGTATGGACCATTGCTCTGTATCTTGCGCCGCACTGCCCGCGCTGCAAGCCATGGCGCGGCCGGCCAGCGAAACAGCCGATGGCTGGGCCATGCGCCAATCTCGTCGGCAAGCAGAAGGTCACACTCGTGGCCGAGCTGTACGAACTCTTCCTGCAGCTTGTAGAGAACTTTTGCAGAGCCGAGCCGGCGGTCGGGCGGATAATCGCCTGCGAGTAGGATGCGCATCTTCAGGCGCTCATTGCGCCACGCAACGCAGAACCGCTTTGACGGAGTCGTAAACCTGGTGCGCCCGCAGGCGATCGCCACCGTTGGTGAAAAACTCGTAGCCATATTGCTCCAGCTCACGCACAATTGCCGACGGTGCGATTCCCGACCGTTCCAGCAGGTCCAGGTGCAGCTCGAGCATCACGACCGGCCGGCGTGAAGCGAGTAGCTCTCGCGCACCCCGCAAAACCTCCAGCTCGTAGCCTTCGACGTCGATCTTCAGCAGGTCCGGTATAATGCCGTGCGTCGAAGTTTCGTCGTCGATCGTACTTAGATCGAACGACTCCGCGGATGCAGTCACGGATGCGTCGAGCGGATGGAGCATGCCTTCAGGCCCAATAACACCCGAAATCGCTCCCTGTTTTGCTCCCAGCGCGACCGGACGCAGCACCAGGCGCCCGCCGAGCGAATTCAGCTGCCGCATCTGATCCGCATCATGCACCAGCGTCGAGGATGGCTCGAACGCCATCGCCTTCGCTGATGGATTTGCAAGACAGAACAGCGTCGAGAGGAGTCCTCTGTGAGCACCGACATCGAACAACACAGCGCACCTGCCCGCCTGCTCGAGCAGAAAGCGCGTCTCCTCGACCGTGTCGGCATTCTCAGCGAGATGGTACTTGAAGTCTTCCAGTGCAGCGCGCGGCAACCTCACATCGAAGTATCCGCCGATCTTCGCGGTCGCTACGTCATCGTCAATCGAAATCGACAGATCGAACGGATCAGGCGGACGAGAATCTCCAAAGAGGCGGCCGCGAAACCCTCGCTTGGCGCGCTCCGGAAGGATCCGGCCCAGAAACCTCCGGAGCTCGCGTCGCATCCCTAAGGCCTGTACTCGGCTGGCATGTTCTTCAGCATCGAGCGGAACCGCATGCGCGCCTTGATCGCGCGCCCACGCTGCAGCGCACGCGCGCGCAGAGTCGGCCGGAACCGAAACGTGTTTTGACACAGCTGGAGCTCCGCTTCCGCGGACGCGTTCTCTTTGCGCAAAGGCTCCAGGTACCAGTGGTATTCCGCCCACAGCGTGAAATACGGTCGGTCGAGCGCGGCCAGAAACTGCGTGTAGGCCGCGAACGGGCTGTCGAACGCTGCCGACGTGTGCTGCTCATGACGAATGTAGGGCTCGCGATTCAACAGCATGCCGTTCGAGTGACAAAGAATGATTGCCGTGAACACATTGTCCCAGGTCCATTCACCAATCAGATAATCGCGAAAGCGCCAACGATTCTCGAGCCACCAATCCACCTCGAGCACGAACATATCCGAGCCGGCCGTCTGAATACCGGTCTCGGCGCCCGTGTCGGCGTCGTACTCCAGACGCGCAAAAATGTACGCCTGGCGACGCTCCGCGAGCACAAAGTCGAGCGCCGCCTGTGTCACTTCAATGTCCATGTTCGCAAACGCAAAATACTGCTCACCGCCCACACGCGCTTCGCGCGCCGCGGCGTCGAAGATATCAACGACAAGCGGCTTTCGCGGACCTTCGATACCCGTGACAGTCACGGAATCGCGCTCGAGCACCGGCAGCGTCGTTACTCCGTGCACATTCATCACCCGCTCTGTCGGCTGCAGATTCACAACGCGCGCGTGCTCGAGACGAAGCAGCGACGCGAGACCGGCGCCGTTGCGGCGCGCGGAAGCACCCGTTGCGGGATACGCATTGAAGGCGAACAGCACACTCACGCGCTTGCTCCCGCTGGAGCAACAACCGAAGCGCCAACCAGTGCGCCGAGCGTACGCTCGACCGCGAATCGCTCGTCATAGAGAGCGCGGGCACGCGCACTCAGCTGCTGCCTGCGCACATCGTCGTTCAACAGCGCAGTGACCCTGGATGCAATGCCTTCGGCATCACCAACAGGCGCCAGCTCGACCGCCTCCGCCTCAACCCACAGCGGCTCGGTGAACTGACCAATCGTCGTCACTGTTGCAACACCGTTCGACAACGCCGCCATCAACGTCGTACGACGCGTGCTCGCGCCATCAATGAACGGAAGCAATGCGACATCCGATGCCTGCAAATGAAGCGACACCGCTTCGCTGTCCAGATACCCCGGCGCCGCGATGCTCGTACCATGCTCCGGCCTGCCAGCGAGCAGCCGCTCCCGAAACTTCGGTCCGCCCTCACCGAGCAGCACAAGCGTCGTGCGCGGATTTGCATCCAGCACGCGCAGCGCACTGTCCGTCAACATTGGCACGATGTACTCCCCGTACGTACCGAAGTACGTGACGATCTGGGGATC
>JBBQYT010000147.1:0-6129 GCA_038208385.1 Longimicrobiales bacterium
ATGGCCATGGCGTACGTCGACCTCGAGCGCTACACCGAAGCTGACGGCGCATACACACGCGCCCTCGCATTCGCAGAAATGCGCGGCGACGCAGACCTCGTCGGCACCGTGCAGGTGAACCGTGCAGAGCTGTTCGTGCGCCTGCAACAGTTCGATGATGCACGCGCGTGCTGCGACCAGGCATTCGAGATATTCGGACGACTCGAGTCCTCATGGGGACTCGGTGAAGCCTACAAGGCATACGGAATTATCTACCGCGAAGGCGGTAAGCTACACCTCGCCGATGCACACCTCGAGCTCGTCATCGAGCTCGCACAGGACAACGGCAACGCACTGCTCGAAGCAGAAGGCGAACACGAACGCGCGCTTGTCGCTTTGATACAGGGCAAAAACCGAGATGCACTGAAAGGCCTCAACCGCGCACAGCGACTCTTCTCGAACCTGAGTGCCTCGCGCGAGCTGTTCGACATCGACAAGCGACTCAATCGCCTCGAAGAATCGTACCTCAGTGTAGTTGCGACGTGGGGTGAATCGATCGAATCGAAAGACGCATATACCGCTGGTCACTGCCGGCGTGTTGCAGACTACGCAACCCGCCTCGCACAGGAAGTCGGCTTCACCGGTCGCGAGCTCAACTGGATCCGCATGGGCGGCTTCCTGCACGATGTCGGCAAAACCGCCGTCCCATCGGAAGTGCTCAACAAGCCCGGCAAGCTCGATGCGCAGGAGTGGGAGCTCATGAAGAGTCACACAACTGTAGGCGATGACATCGTCGCAGAGCTCGACTTCCCATACGACATCCGGCCCATAGTGCGCAGCCACCACGAACGCTGGGACGGTCGCGGCTATCCTGATGGTCTGGCCGGCACAGACATTCCGCTGACGGCTCGAATCCTGTGCGTGGCCGACATCTTCGACGCTCTGACAACGACGCGCAGCTATCGCCCCGCTTACAGCGTCCAGCAAGCCCTCGCTTTGATGACCGAGGACGCTGGCCGGGCGGTCGACCCGGCCCTGTTCGAGACATTCTGTGCACTCCTCGCAGACGACGCGATCACTCCCGGCCAGCCGGCCCGTAACGCAGCGTAGCAACGCGAAGGCGGGCGTCGAGGGTCCCGGCGCGCCGCCGTAAATCCCAGAACATGCTTGCCTTTAGCGCCACAATGATTCATTATGATGGTCCCCGGTACATTCTGCTACAAGTTAGCGTCCGTGCGTCCATGCACGGCGGCTTGCTGCCTCGTAACTCCCGCTCGGCGAGCTCCCAAATCCTCATCTGAAAGCATGAGGAGGCCAATGGCCTCGCCAACAAGCGACCGTTCGCAACGGCTGCGGGTGTCATCAAGCGACGATTCGTCGTCATCAGACGATGGCGCGCTGCGCACTCCGGATGCATCCACACGAATTCCGCCCATCGCATTCCAGAACGTGGTCGGCAGCAGCGCTTCGATCCGGCAGGCGGTAGCACTCGGCTGCAAGATTGCCAGTCACCCATCGACGACGGTGTTGTTGACGGGAGAGACGGGCACCGGCAAGGAATTGTTCGCACGCGGAATTCACTATTCCAGCGACCAGGCTGGTGAGCCGTTTGTTGCGATCAACTGTGCTGCGATTCCGGAGGACCTGCTGGAGTCCGAGCTGTTCGGGCACGAGCGTGGTGCATTTACGGGCGCGGCCTCCCAGAAGCGTGGATTGTTGGAGTTTGCGGGCAACGGGACAATCTTTCTGGATGAAATTGGCGAGATGCCGGTGAGCCTGCAGCCGAAGTTGTTGCGGGTGCTCGAGGAGCGGCGCGTGCGGAGGCTCGGCGGTTTTCGCGAGACCGAGATCACGTGTCGCATCATTGCAGCGACGAATCGCGACCTTACGACCCTTGTCGCCGATGGTCGCTTCCGCGAAGATCTGTATTACCGTCTGAATGTATTCCGGATTACGATTCCGGCGGTGCGAGAGCGCGAGGACGATATTCTGCTGCTCGCGCGTTATTTCGTCGACGCGTTCTGCCGCGAGAAGAGCTGGACACCAAAAGTATTTTCGCAGGACTCGCTCTCTGTTCTGAGCGGCTATCACTGGCCTGGAAACGTGCGTGAGCTGAAGAATGCAGTTGAAGGTGCAGTGATCATGTCGGATACGCACCGCATCGAGCCTGAGCATTTGATGGTGCGCAGGCGCACGACGGTGCCAGCTTCGATGTCGGTCGGAACGACGCCGGTGGCGATGGTGATTCCGATTCCGAAAACCGGATTGTTGCTGGATGAGGCGGAGCGTCAGCTCATCAAGGCGACGATGCAGCTCTCGAACAACAATCAGTCGCGCGCCGCGCGCATGCTCGGCATATCGCGGCCGACGATCATTCGCAAGCTGAAGAAGTATGGAATTTCCGAGGGCAATGTTGGCGCAGTCGCTGCTGCACGTCCGCATGCGTAAACCCGGTCCGGTGCTTCGCCGGACCGCACTGCTGTTCATCATCCTCCTGGCGACAGGCGCGCTTGAAATCCGCGCGCAGGCGCGCCGCGGTGGGACGCTCTCGATCGGCGGCACCATCGATCTGCGCGGAATGAACTCGCTGGTATCAAACGAAGCCTACACGAACGAGTTCCTGAACAACGTCCTCTTCATGACGCTCGTTCGATTCACTCCAACACTCCAGCTCCAGCCCTATCTCGCCAAATCGTGGACGCTCGTCGGTGATACGGCGGCCGTATTCCATCTGCGAAACGATGTGTTCTGGCACGACGGCGTGAAGACGACTGCATACGATGTCGCCTGGACGATCCAGACTGCAATCAATCCCGAGACCGCGTTTCCAAACGATTACTTCGCGAAATGGGATCGTGTCACTGCTGTAGATTCGTTCACGGTGCGCGCGCACTTCAAGCCGTCGCAGGATCCGCTCGTCGGATTGCCATTCGTCGCAATCATGCCAAAGCATTTGCTCGACACGATTCCTGTCGCGCGCATGCGCAATGCCGCATTCAATCGACACCCGGTAGGTAACGGCCCGTTCCGCTTTGTCTCGTACCAGGCGAACTCGCAATGGGTTTTCGACGCGAATCCGCGCTTCCCGGCAGCGTTCGGCGGCCGTCCATACCTCGACCGTCTCGTCTGGCGCGTCATTCCCGACAACTCGGCACAGATCACCGCCGTCAGCACCGGTGACGTCGATCTCATTACCGCGCCCGGCGCACGCAACGTCAAGAGCCTCGACGAACGACCCGATTTGCGCGCTGTCATCAAGCCATCGCGCAAATACGTAATGATCGAATGGAACGGCAAACACCCGCCGCTCAATGACGCACGCGTGCGGCGCGCACTCACCCTTGCACTCGATCGCAAAAAGATGATCGACGTGCTGCGCGGCGGATACGCAGAAATCGCCAACGGACCCATTGCACCGTTTCACTGGGCGTACGACAAGACAATCGCGCCACTGCCGTACGACCCCGCGGCAGCGCGCACCATCCTTTCGCGAGCAGGGCTGCAGGATCGCAACGGCGACGGCACGCTCGAAGACGCTTCCGGCAAACCGCTCACAGTCGAGCTGAAAATCGCCGCGAACAATCAGTTCAACAAAGATGTCGGTGAGATGGTGCGCAGCGATCTGCAGAAAATCGGCGTGAACGTAATCGTGCGGCCCGTCGACTTCGCTACACTCATCCAGGACGTGACATCGAAAGAGCGCAACTTCGACGGCGCATTCATGTCCTGGGAAAGCGACTTCGAAATCAACCTCCGAGATACCTTCCACTCGTCCAAAATCGACGGCGAGTTCCAGGGCGCCTCATACTCGAACCCCACCCTCGACAAACTCCTCGATCAAGCCGAAACAACAACCAGCCGCGCCGCACTCCGCCCCATCTGGGGACGCGTGCAACGAATCCTCCGCGACGACGAACCCTGGACCTTCCTCTGGTACACCCCCGACCTGATCATCATCAACGAACGCGTCAAAAACACGACCATGGACCTGCGCGGCATTTTCATCAACGTCCACGACTGGTGGCTCGCGAAGTAGGAACTGCGCAGTCGCGCGTTTTATGCTATTCTGTTCCCGCCATGCCAGAAACCAGCCGTCTCCGATTCATGGTGCGCGCGCTCTCGCACCGCAACTACCGCCTGTTCTTTGGTGGCCAGGGCATCTCGCTCATCGGCTCCTGGATGACGCGCGTTGCGATGAGCTGGCTGGTCTATCGACTGACCGGTTCCGCCATCATGCTCGGCCTCGTCGGGTTCGCGGGACAGATACCCACCTTCGTGCTGGCGCCGTTCGCAGGCGTCTGGGTCGATCGCCTCGATCGCTACCGCGTTCTCGTCGTCACGCAGGCTCTCGCCATGTTGCAATCGTTTGCACTCGCAGCACTCGCGCTCACCGGCGTCATCCAGATCTGGCACATCGTCGCCCTCAGCGCATTCCAGGGCATAATCAACGCGTTCGATATGCCCGCACGACAGGCGTTCGTCGTCGAAATGGTGGAAGACCCTGCGGATCTGCCGAACGGCATTGCATTGAACTCGTCGATGGTGAACGGCGCGCGGCTGATCGGACCGTCGATTGCAGGCCTGCTCATTGCCGTTGCAGGCGAGGGTTGGTGCTTCTTCGTCGACGGCGTCTCATACCTCGCCGTCATCGGTTCGCTGTTGCTGATGCACATCGCGCGACGCGTCCGGCCGCCGAAGCACGCAAAAGTAATCGACGATCTCAAAGCGGGGTTTCGTTACGCATTCGACTTCGCGCCAATCCGCGATGCACTGTTGCTCCTCGCGCTGGTCAGTCTGATGGGAATGCCGTACACGGTGCTCATGCCGATCATCGCCGCGCAAACACTGCACGGCGGACCACACACACTCGGTTTTCTAATGGGCGCGACCGGTGTCGGCGCACTCGGCGGCGCAGTTTTCCTCGCGGGACGCCGAAGCGTGGTTGGACTCGGGCGCGTCATCGTCGTTGCAGCAGTCATGTTCGGCGTGGGTCTGATTACATTCTCGATGTCGCGGATGCTCGTGCTTTCACTCGTGCTGCTGCTCATCACAGGCGCGGGCTTCATGGTGCAGATGGCGGCGACGAACACAGTCATTCAGACGGTCGTGCGCGAGGACATGCGCGGCCGCGTGATGAGCTTTTATACGATGGCGTTCATGGGAACTGCGCCGTTCGGAAGTCTGCTGGCCGGAGCACTCGCGGCGCGCATTGGAGCACCGAATACGATTGCGATTGGCGGCGTCGCGTGCATTGTTGGCGGTCTGGGGTTTGCGCGCAGGCTCCCGGAGCTGCGGAAACTGGTGCGCCCGATCTACGTCGAGCGCGGGATCATCCGGGAGGTTGCCGAAGGCATCGGTATGGCTACCGGACTGCGCGAAGAAATCGGGCGTTGAAAAAACTTTCGCCGCAGGGCGATGGCGGACCGGGCAACCATTGAGGCGAGGCCTGGCATCCAACCCGTTTGAAAGTCGCAGGTCACCAGACTCACGGAGGCAAAATGAAGTCACTGAAGTTTTCGTCCGCTGCTGCATTTGCGGCGCTGCTCATCGTTGCGCCGAGTGTGCACGCACAAGTCGCAGGCAAATGGAATGTCGAATACGATATGCGGATTCGCTCGGGCATGGGCGGCGATGAAGTGGAAGAGCGCGGCAAGGCGCGCCTCACGCTCGAGCAGCACGGCGATTCGCTCAGTGGGACATGGCTGATGACGTCCGCACCGCCGCCGGGAACCAGCGCCCAGCCGCAGCGCCCGATTCGCGGGACAGTGTCGGGTAAGACCATAAAGTTTTCTGCAGGCCCCGCAGAAGCGACCATCAACCGGAACGGCGATATCACCAAGGTACAGGTGATAACGGATTACGAAGGGACAATCGATGGCGACAAAATCGCGGGCACAATGACCAGCCACGCTGCAGACGGACCGATGGCGGGAATGTCGATGACGCGGAAGTTCGACGGCCTACGCGACAGGAGTTAGAGTTTTTTGAGCAGGCTGATCTGTCCGGCATGATAGGCGTCGTGAACAGCGCAGCTAAGCGGATTTATTGACGCGCTGTCGGACTTCCTCGATGTCCAGCAGCTCGCGTACCTCGATACAGCCAGTCGCGACCCAGGGAAATTCCGCAGCCATCCGCACTGCCTCTTCCATG
>JBBQYT010000148.1:0-6106 GCA_038208385.1 Longimicrobiales bacterium
GGCATGCTCTTCGGGGTCCGGAGTCGGTGGCGGATCGATCAGGTCCAGCCGCAAATGCCCGAGAAACAGCTCCTTCACAAAACTCGGATGGGACCACTCCGTCTCGCGCGCAGCCTCCGCAACCTGCCGCGCCTCCATCTCACTGACCTGCGCTCCGCCAGCCTTTTTCGCCGTGCCCTCCGCAGTCGTAGTACTCATAAGTCCCCCGTGTATCTCTGATCACGCCGGAATCCGTCCCGCCGACCCGGCTCATGAGTGCGAATCTACCGGGCAATCTTCAGGCTTCGCAATTGTTGGATACCCCTCTGTAACGGTTTCGACAATCTTGCCGAGCCGGGGCGTGTCTTGTACTTTGGGTGCCCGGCCCGAACAGAAGCCGAAGAAAACCAACGCTCCACTTCTACACCATCCAACTGCGAGGTCACAGTGTCTACCACCGTACAAGCCAGCGCCATGTCGACCGATGAAATGCTCGAACACTGGCAGGGACATCGTCGTCTGACGCGGCGTCTGATTGAAGCGTTTCCCGAGGATCAGCTTTTCACGTTCACGATTGGCGGGATGCGGTCGTTTGGTGTCCTCGCGACCGAGATGTTGACGATGGCGGAGCCGATGGTGTCGGGCGTGGTGACTGCTGAGTGGATCACGAGCTGGGACCGTTCGGAAAAGACGAAGCAGGAAGTTCTGAAGTCGTGGGATGAATCGACGGCCAGGATCAACGAGCTATGGAAGCAGATTCCGGCGGAGCGTTTTCACGAGACGATCAAGGCATTCGGTCAGTACGAGGGCACGGTCTGGAGTTTGTTGATGTACGTCATCGACAACGAGATTCATCACCGCGGGCAGGGCTTTGTGTATGCGCGTGCGCTGGGCATCGAGCCGCCGCCGTTCTGGGAGCGCCAATAGGGATTAGAGCACGTCGACGTTCTTTGTGAAGTCGACGACGGGTCCGGACCCGCTCTCGTGCGAGACAAGGACCTCGTATGCGCCGGGCGTGAAGTCGCCGAGGACTCCCTGGTACGTGATGGAGGCAAGGATTTTTTCGCAGGCGGGGTTGTTGGGGTCTTTTGGCCGCGCGTACAACGTGAGCTGGATTGTGAAGCCGCGCAGGGCGACGTCGGGGTCGAGCGTATAGCAGGCGGTTGGCGTCGGCACGGTGCCGCTGATGTTGATTCGTCCGGGCGGTCCGCTGGTCACAATGAAGGCGGGCTGCTGGCCGGGGGTGGTTCCCGTGACGGTGAATTGCTTTACGTACGGCTGTGCGGTCGGATCCGTAATTTTGCTGCAAGCGATGAAAAGCAGAACAAACGAGAAGACAATGCTATGCAGTTTCGGCGCGTCACCGCGTCGCCGTGTCACTGCGTCGCGAACAAGCAATGACCTGGCTGTGCGACGCAGTCGAAGACTCACCGGATGATGTACTTCGCGATCGTCTGGAGCTGCATGTTCGACGTGCCTTCGTAGATCGTTCCGATCTTTGCGTCGCGGTAGAGCTTCTCGACCGGATATTCTTTCGTGAAGCCATAGCCGCCGTGCAGATCGATGCACTGTGATGTGATGCGCTGCGCGGCCTGCGATGAATACAGCTTGGCCATTGCGGCTTCGATCACGAACGGGAGTCCGGCGTCTTTCAGGCGAGCAGCGTTGTAGACCATCAGGCGCGACGCTTCGAGCTCTGTGCGCATTTGCGCGATCTGGAACTGCACGCCCTGGAAATCGCCGATCTTGTGGCCGAACTGCTCGCGCTCCTGCACGTAGCGCACGGTGTGGTCGAGCGCGCCCTGCGAGAGACCAACCATCTGCGCGCCGATGCCGATGCGTCCTTCGTTCAGCGTTTCGATTGCGATCTTGTAGCCCTTCCCGACTTCACCCAGCACGTTTGCCTTCGGCACTTCGCATCCATCGATGATCAGCTCGACAGTCGATGAAGCGCGGATGCCGAGCTTGTCTTCCTTCTTGCCGATGCCAAAGCCTGGAAACTCACGTTCGACGAGAAAGGCGGTGATGCCGCGGTAGCCTTCATCGGGATTGACGTTTGCAAAAACGATGAAGACGCCGGCTTCAGCGCCGTTGGTGATCCAGAGTTTGCGACCCTCGAGGACGTAGTGATCGCCGGCATCGTGCGCGCGTGTCTGCAGCGCGAATGCATCGGAGCCGGAGCCTGCTTCGGAGAGTGCATAGGAGCCGACGAGGTCCGTCGCCATGCGGGCGAGGTAGCGCGCCTTCAGGTCTTCAGCACCGTATCTCATGATGCAGTTGTTGACGAGCGTGTTCTGCACGTCGACAAATACACCAACACTCGGATCAACGCGCGAAAGCTCTTCGACGACGAGCACCGACGTGAAGAACGAAGAGCCTGCGCCGCCCCACTTCTCGGGGATTTCAATGCCCATGAGGCCGAGCTCGAAGACCTGGGCGATGAGGTCCTTGTCGAGCTCGGCGGCGGCATCCATTGCCTGGACGCGTGGCGCGATCTCAGCGCGCGCAAACTGCTGTACAGTCTCCCGAAAGAGCTGTTCCTCTTCTGTCAGAAGCGACAGAGGCGGGCGCGTAATTTCAGGCATCATGACGGCCATGGGAGCTCCCTTTATTGGACGCGGTATTCTAGACCGTCGATTGCCTTCTTGCCAGTAACGGCGAAGCGTCCAAGGTTCACTGAGCGTAAAAAAACGACGCCGCCGGAAAATTCCGGCGGCGCCGTAGGGGGTCTGCCGCAACCCGACGCGATGCGCAGGCATCCGTCGTCGCGGACATGATTCGCGACTTGCTTAGCTTCGCGCGCCTAAAGGATCAGGCGCCGATGCGGCGATCGCTTGCCCGTGTCAGGTTGCGAACAGTACTGGTACTCGGCAAGGGATCACCTCCTTTTTTGCGGTGAACGATAGGGCACGAAAACTACATGTCCTCCGCGCGACGCGCGGCTTCGTATGGGTACGTTAAATTAACTCCAGAAGTTCCGCAAGTGAACGCAGCACGCACTTTGAGGGATCATGAGCGAAGCCGACCGGATCAAGGAAATCATCGCCGTGGTGAAGCGCGTACGCCACGATGCCGCGAGTCCACTTACTGCTGCGCTCGGCAACGTGCAGCTTCTTCTGGAGGACTCGGAAGTGCCCGAAGGTGAGGTGCGCGCTACACTGCGCGTTGTCGAGGGGGAGCTGCGCCGGTTGGCAGACCTTTTGCGCCAATTGAGCGACATCCGGGAAGACAGTGCCAGCGGCACGTAATCCGCCCGGTTGGCACATCCAAAAACAAGTCAAAACAAAGACATATTTGTGATGCTTGACGCTCTCCGGTACCCGCTCTATTGTGACGCGCTTGAACGGGGGGCGATTGGCGCGCGCATGGAGGAGTTATGGTACAGATCCCGGCGGACCTGCATTACACAGAAGAGCACGAGTACCTGAAGCCCGCCGATGAGGACGGTATCTATTACATCGGCATTACAGAATACGCGCAGGGCGAGCTGGGAGACATCGTGTATGTCGAGCTTCCCACCGTGGGTCAGGTCTTCGAGCGCATGGCAGTGTTCGGCACTGTCGAAGCGGTGAAGGCCGTGAGCGATCTGTTCTCGCCGGTTTCAGGAGAAGTCGTCGAAGTGAACGCTGCACTCGAAGCAGATCCGTCGCTCGTGAACAGCGATCCCTACGGCGATGGCTGGATGATCAAGCTGCGCATCAGCGATGAGGGCGAGCTGGATGACATGCTGACTGCGAGCGACTACGCCGCGCATCTCGGGTCTGTCTAACCGCGGAAACACGATACACACATGGCGCGACTTACTTTTCACGGCCACTCGTGCTGGATGCTCACGACGGATGACGGCACGCGCATCATGTTCGACCCGTGGCTCACCGGAAATCCGCAAGCGGACATCAAGGCTGAAGATGTCGACAAGCTGGATTACATGTTCGTCAGCCACGGGCACGGCGATCACTTTGCAGACGCGATCGAAATCGCAAAGCGAACCGGTGCAACGATGATCGCCGCCTACGAGCTCATCGGTTTCTCGCAGTCGCAGGGCGTAAAGAACGCGCACCCATTGCACATCGGCGGCGGCTACAAGTTTCCATTCGGCTACGCCAAGTTGACGCCCGCGCTGCACGGCGGTCAGATCGAAGGCTCCGATGGCAAGATGTTCACAATGCCGAGTGGCATGCTGATCGACCTGGGCCCCGGCAAGCGCGTGTATCATGCGGGCGACACTGCACTGCTGACGGACATGCAGCTGCTCAAAGGCAAGGTCGACATCGCACTCCTGCCCATTGGCGACAACTTCACGATGGGACCCGAGGATGCCGTGCGCGCCGTCGAGTTCATCGAGCCGCGCGTCGTGATGCCGATGCACTACAACACATTCGAATGGATCCGGCAGGACCCGCACGAGTTCAAGAAGAGCGTTGGCTCACGCGCAGAGGTCGTCATTCTCGAGCCGGGGAACAGTTACGAGTTCTGATCCCGTTAGTCTCGTGTCAACGAGTTGGCGGCTGATTCTGCATCTTGGCGCTGAGCAATTCGACGCGGCGAGTGGGCGACGCAGTGACGCGGCGATGTACTCCGGCGCTGATAACATGGCGATCGATGAGGCCCTGTTCGAGGGCGTGCAGGCGGGGGACCCACCGGTCCTCCGCCTTTATCGTTGGGATCCGCCAACGCTCTCGTTTGGACGGAACCAGACAGCGCGTGGGCATTTCAACGCTGCACGCGCGAAAGAGCGCGGCATTGCCATTGTGCGCAGGCCTACCGGCGGTGCCGCGGTTTACCACGACAAAGAGCTTACGTATTCGGTTTGCGCGCCCGTCGCACACATTGGCGGTCCGCGCGACGCCTACCTGCGCATCAACCAGGCACTCGTGTCGGGCCTCCTGCGTCTGGGCGTACCCGCGCGCCTGGGTGAGGGCACGCACCGGCGGCCTTCGCCATCGGCGGACCCTTGTTTTCAGACCGCTGCAACCGGCGAGGTTTCCGTCGCGGAGCGAAAGCTGGTGGGCAGTGCGCAGCGCACGCAGGGCCGCACGATTCTCCAGCATGGCTCCCTTCTGCTCGAGCCCGGCCAGGCCGTGGTTTCGGAGCTGATGGACGGAGCGCCTGGCAGGGAGGGGGATGGGGCGGTCTCCCTGAGCGAGCTCTTGAATCCCCTACCTGCATGGGATGACCTGACCTGCGCACTGCAGCACGGATTCGAAGAGGTTCTCGGCATTCGTCTTGCTCCCGGCAAGCTATCCACAAGCGAGCACGCACGCGTTCAACTGCTGGCCGGGCGATACCGCTCGGACGCCTGGACGTGGCGACGCTGATGCCAACTTTGAGCAGGGACGGTTCATTGATGCCGATTGCCGCGACGGTGTTTTCGGGGTTGCGTCGCATTGCAGCGCTTGGCGCGCTTGCCGTTCTGACAACGGCGTGCGGCGGCGACACCGATCGAGGCGCAGCGGGCGGAGCGCCTCGCAATGGCGGCTCCGTCATCATAGGCATGAGCAGCGATTTCGGCGGCTTCAATCCGGTTACGACAACGGATCAGTACGGCGATGAGCTGAACAAATACGCGCTGTTCACACCGCTGATTCAATACGATAAAACCCTCAAGGCGCGTCCATACCTTGCCCAATCGTGGGACATGACGGGCGACACGGGTGTGGTCTTTCATCTTCGCAACGATGTGCGCTGGCACGATGGTCAGAAAGTCACTGCCGAGGATGTAGCGTTCACGTTCGAGCTTGCCAAAGATCCGGTCACTGCGTCTCTGCTGGCGTCTGCCTATCTGTCGCAGGTCGATCGTGCAGAGGTCATCGATTCTTCGACGATTCGCTTCCACTTCTCACATCCACACGCGCAGTCACTCGAAGATTTCTGGTGGGCGCCGGTGCCGAAGCATTTGCTCGGCAGCATTGCGCCCGCGGATCTGCGCAACGCGCCATACAATCGCAATCCGGTCGGCAGCGGTCCGTATCGCGTTGGCGAGTGGAAATCGAACCAACAGCTCGTGCTCGTTCGGGACACGACGTTCCCCGCCGGGCTCGGTGGACCGCCGGCGATCGACCGGGTGGTATTCCGCATTATTCCCGAGGCGTCGACGGTTCTGACAGAGGTGCTGTCGGGCGGAATT
>JBBQYT010000149.1:0-6055 GCA_038208385.1 Longimicrobiales bacterium
GGAAGGCGTCGTCCATCGCGTCAGCATCACGGAGAAAAAGGATGCTCGCGACTATTTGTGGATCGATTCGCTGGAGGGTTTGCTCACCATGGTGCAGTACGGCACACTCGAGATGCACACGTGGCAGTCGCGTGTCGACAAGCTCGAGAAGCCCGACCGCATGGTGCTCGACCTCGACCCGGGCGAAGACGTGTCGTGGAATCGTGTAGCGGAAGCAGCCGTGCTATTGAAGCTGCGTCTCGATGAGCTCGGGCTCGAGAGTTTCGTCAAGACGACAGGCGGCAAAGGCCTGCACGTCGTCGTTCCACTCGCACGTCGCAGCTCATGGGATGACATCGGGGGTGTTGCCCATGCGCTCGGCGAGGAGATGGTGAACCGCGATCCAAAGCGCTTCCTTCTGACCATGACCAAGGCTGCACGCAAAGGCAAAATCTACGTGGACTACCTGCGCAACCCGCGCGGCTCCACATCGATTGAAGCGTACTCGACGCGCTCGCGCGCCGGCGCTCCGGTCTCCGCACCACTTCGTTGGGAAGAGCTCGCCGGCAAAATGTCCGGTGACATGTTCACGATCGAGAACATGCCCGACCGCATGGACGAGCTGGGCGAGGATCCCTGGGACGGGTATTTCGATGTGAAGCAGTCGTTGACGGTTGAGGTCATGCGGGAGCTTGGACTTAGGTAGCAGCGATTAGGGATTAGCGATTAGCGATTAGTTGTTCGTCGCCTTACAAAACGCCCGGCACTCTTCGAGAGTCCGGGCGTTTTCAGGTTCACGAATCAGCTGAAGCAGCGAATGATCAACTAATCGCTAATCCCTAAATCCCTAATCCCTGCAGTCTAGCTCTTTCCCGCCTGCGCCTTCACCTCAGCCAATCGCATAAGATAGAGCGTATGCTCCGGCATCGAGTCCGGCACCATACCCACCAGCTTCTCGTACAGCTGCTGGGCGCCCGCTGCATTCCCGTTCTCGAGCCGAACGCGCGCAGCGTTGTCCAATGCCTGGCGCTTCTCGAAAGCCATGCTCGCGTTGTCGGCAATGCGGAGGTACGTGTCTTCGGCCTGCTTTGGCTGCTTGCCCGCCTCGTACGCGGCGCCGACCAGAAATGCTGCTGCCGGTCCGAGCGGCTTGTCCAGGTGATCGGCCAACGGCTTCGCCGTCGTGATCGCCTTCGGGGCTTCACCCTGCTCGAGGTAGGTCTGCGAGAGCAGGAGACGGCCCTCCTGGCCGGACGACGTATCGCCGAACTTCCGGAGGAACGTTTCCAGGTCCTTCGCGGCGAGGGCCTTGTTGCCACTCATGACGGTCTGGCGAATGCCGGTTAGCTCCGTCGTCGCGCGGTCCTCCAGCTTCTCTGTGTAGTTGCGATAGTAAACGATCGCAGCAATCGCGATGCCCACAGCTACGATCGCCATTGTAACCAGCGTCGCGTGCTCGCGTGCCCACTCGCCCGCCTCTACAGTGCGCGCAACGAAGACGTCTTCATCGACCACGGGTGTTCGGCGGCCGGCCTGGGTTTTTGACATGATTCTTCGGTCGGGAGTTCAGTACGGGTTAAGACCGCTAAACTTAGCCCTACCTTCGCTTAGCGTCAACGCCAACCCGCACCCTCATGTTTCTCACGGGGCCGGCGACGTCGCGGGCTTGGCCGGAGCCGCTGGGGCCTGGCGTGTGGCGCTCGGCACAGCGGGCCCTACGCGCTTGTAGCGCGGTACACCATATCCGGGCATCGTCCGTGCGCCCAGCTTCTCGCGCAACGCGAACACGAGGACGTCATCTCCGCGTGGCGTATCGAGTTGGAAGCTTCCACCCGCAGCGATTGCTACGTACTGAATGCCGTTGACTGCGTATGTCATTGGTGCGCCGTGGACGCCGGCGCCGGCGGGGAACTGCCAGAGCAGACTGCCGTTCGTCGCATCGAAGGCGTCCACCATTCCGTTCGATTCTCCGACAAACAGCACGTCTCCGGCATTTACAACCGAGCCGCCCAGGAGGGGTTTGGGCACGCGTCGCTGCCACTTGATGGCGCCGGTGCGCACGTCGATCGCCGAAATGATGCCGTATGATTCTTCGGTTGGGAGAATGCGCATTGTCCCGTTGAGCCAGAGCTTCCCTTCCTCACGCCCCTGCTGTTCGCCCTTGAAGAACGCCATCGGCTGGTGAGAGGCCAATGAGTAGATGAGTCCGGTGCGCGGCGAGAATGAGAGTGGCGACCAGCCGTTGCCGCCGTTCGAGCCCGGTGCCATCCGGATGCCTTCGCCGGTGGGATGGACGAACAGGTTGTCCTGCGGCGTGAAGTTATCGGAGCGCAGGACTGGATGTCCGTTGGCGGGATCTACGACGTAGAGCCAGCCCGCCTTGCCCGCCTGTGCGACGTAATTCTGCTTCTCGAGCGAGTAAAGAACCGGCGGGCTGATGGGGCTCAGGTTCCAGACGTCGTGCGGCAGCGTCTGGAAAAACCAGCGCAGCTGTCCGTTGGTCGCATCGAGCGCTACGAGAGAGCCGGTGTAGAGGTTATCGCCGGGACGCTGGTCTCCGTTGATGTCGGGCGCTGGATTTCCGACAGAAAAGAACAATGTGTGTGTGACCGGATCGAATGCGGGCGTCATCGAGACGCCGCCACCGCCGTGCATCCATGCACTCGGGTAGTTGTCCTGATCGGCCTTTTCCTGCGCGATGTCGCGGTGGAGCGATGCGCCAAACGGCTCGGTCGTCTTGTAGTCGCCGAACCAGCCGTGCGGCGCTTCGGTGGGTCCGGGCACCGTATGCCATTTCCAGACGAGCCGGCCGGTCTGTGCGTCGTAGGCTGCAACAAAGCCGCGTATGCCGAACTCGCCGCCGCTCGTGCCGACAAAGATTTTGCCCTCGAAGGCGAGCGGCGCCATTGTCAGGCTATAGCTGCTGTTGCCGGAGTCGGCAACGGCAGTTTGCCAGACCAGCTTTCCGGTCTGGTTGTTCAGCGCAATCAGGCGCGAATCGAGTGTGCCGACGTAGACTTTGTCGCCCCAAACAGCCACGCCGCGGTTGTTCGGCCCGCAGCAAAGCGACGTCTGGCCGATGTGCGGTATGAACTCCCAGAGTTTTTGCCCGGACGCTGCATTGAGTGCGACGACGTGACTCTCTGGCGTGGTGAGGTACATTGTGTTGCCGGCCACGACGGGGGTCGTTTCGAACGATTCCGCGATTCCGGTCTGGTAGATCCAGGCGAGTGTGAGGTCCTTGGCGTTGGCTTTTGTGATCTGGTCGAGCGACGAATAGCGCTGGTTGTTGTACGCGCCACCGTAGACGAGCCAGTCCTGCCCGGCAGAGGTCGAGGCGGCGAGTGTCTGGTCGCTTACGTTCGTGTAGGCCGCAGGTGGCGCAACGGCGACCGCACTCTGCTCGGATTGTGCCGGTTCTTCACCCTGTTGCTCTCCCTTCTTGCACCCAGCCGTGCTTACCAGGATGATGCCGGCAACGAACGCCGATACGGAGCGGACCTTCATGAACCCCCCGGGATGCGGATTTTTATGCGAATGACGGGTCAAGCTTACGCGGGCGCGGGCGCAAGACGGGTGCCATGCATGGCGTATGCTTTGCATGGAAGCCAACATCCAGAATTCTCAGGACAAGTCTCACGTATCCCCGGGCCAACTTGGTGCTGAAGCGCCGTCTTCGCTGTTCAATTGTATTGTCTATTGTCGCGCTATGTGCAGCGTGCAGCTCGGCTACGACACCGGCAGCGCGGCGCTATGCCGAGTTTGCGCAGTACGCGGGCAAGGAAGTGAATCGGGTAGTCTTCCACGACAACGGCCCGATTCAGTCTGATACGCTGCTTTCGGTAGTTCAGACCCAGCCGACGCATTGCAGCATCATGGGCCTGCCGATCTGCCTTCCCTTTACCCGCCTCGGCACGGAACGTCACTACCTCAGCCTCGACGTACTCGCACGCGATGTCCAGCGCATCGTGCTGTACTACCGGCGCGCCGGCTACTACGGCACGCGGGTGCGCCCACTCGTTACTGCGAGCGATGGCGGGCGTGCGGTCGTCGAATTCTTCGTAACGCCCGGCCGCGCCGTTCATCTCGAAGGAATCAAGATATCCGGCACGGACACGATCTTCAAACCGGATTCCCTTGCCGCGTCCCTTCCGCTCAAGGTGGGCGAGATCTTCGAGCTCTCGAAGTTCGAGCAATCGACGAGAGCTGTCGAGCAGGCGCTGTTCGCGCGCGGCCACGTCTACACGAAGGTGTTGCGCAACTATTCGGTTGACACCGTGTCTGCGACGGCGAGCGCCGAGCTCGAGGCCGTGCCCGGTCCGCAGGTGCACGTCGATTCGATCATCGTACGCGGCGCCGACCATCTCTCGCGCGTTGGTGCGCTGCACCAGCTCACGGTCCGTCCGGGTGACTTGCTGCGTCTCAGCAACCTTGTCGAAAGCCAACGCAACCTGTACAGCCTCGAGCTCGTGCAGTTCGCGACCGTCACGATCGCGCCCGACAGCATCAGTCCCGTGACGGACAGTACGCGCGCCGCGGTTCTCGTGCAGGTTGCGGAAGCGCCCGTGCACCAGGTCGAGGCTGCGGCTGGTTACGGCAGAGTAGAATGCTTTCGAGGCGATGGCCGCTGGGTTAATCGCAGTCTGGGTGGCGGTGCACGCAGGCTGTCCGTCGAAAGCTCCGTTGCAAAGCTCGGCACCAGCACAGGACTTGGACTCAGCAGCATCTGCGGCGCGTTCAGCACGGATACGTTCCGCAACAACGTCGACTATCGCATGGCAACGGATCTCACGCAGCCCTATTTCCTGAGTCCGCGCAACCACTTGACGCTCAGCGCGTTCACGGAACGGCAATCCGAGCCGACGATTTACCAGCGCATCGCGCAGGGCGGCCGCTTCGCTGTCGATCACCGCCTCTCGAGTCGCGCCGTTCTCACCAGCATCGTCAACATCGAGCATTCGCGCACCATCGCATCCGCGGCGCTCTTCTGTCTCGCGTTCCAGTCGTGCGTTCCGGAGCTGGTCGACAGTCTCGCGAATGCACACTGGCGCAACTCGCTCGGACTATCGCTCGTGCAGAATCACACCGACGCGACGTTCGAGCCCACGCGCGGATATCTGCTGCGCGCGGATGCTGCATGGTCAACGCATCTGCTCGCGACGACGACTTCGTTCCTGCGCGGAACGGGCGAGGCCGCGTACTACAAGTCGTTCGGAACGGGCACTGTGCTCGCAGGACGGGTACGACTCGGCACCTTCTTTCGAACCGCCGGACTCCACGACACCAACAACTTCCTGGCCCCCGACGAACGATTTTATGCCGGCGGCGCCAATTCGGTGCGCGGCTTCGACACGAATGCGCTCGGCCCCGTCGCCTACATTGTAGGTGACAAGGATGTGCAGGTCACGAAGGATGCGAACGGCAATGTCACGGACATCTTCACCATCACGACGGACAGTGAGGGCAAGGAGACGACAACGCATCTGACGCCGCGTCTCGTGCCGGCTGGCGGCACCGCTATGGCGCTTGCGAATCTCGAGCTGCGGCTGCCATCGCCGTTTCTCGCGAACTACATGCGGCTCGCTGCGTTCGTCGATGCAGGCGCAATTGGCGAGGGCAATGTGTGGAATCTCGGCGGACGCTCGTGGAAGGCGACTCCAGGCTTCGGCTTTCGAGCACAGACACCCGTCGGACCGGTGCGCTTCGACATCGCTTATAATCCGTATCCCGCGACGTACGGCGGCCTGTACATCCAGGAGCCCGGATCGACGGCGCTCGTTCGCATAACGGACCGCTATCGCCTGACCGACAACTCCAGCTTTTTCGGCAAGCTGCACTTTCACCTCGCCGTGGGTCAGGCGTTCTGATGGCACCGCCGGCCGATCGCACGCGGAGAGAGGAGCGCCACGCACTCGAGCTGGGCATTCTTGCTGGTGTGCTGCTCGTTGGCCTGCTCGCCGTGTGGCTGTACGTGCGCCAAAATCCAGGCGTGACGTCCACTGCGCCTGACTCCACGAACAACGCCGGCACGCCGACAAAGTCCGCAACACCCGCACGCACAGCGCTCACGAGAGTG
>JBBQYT010000150.1:0-6041 GCA_038208385.1 Longimicrobiales bacterium
GTAGCGGCCTGGTGGCGTCCGGAGACGAACCTGATCGACCGTGCGGGCGAGCCGGTGCGCGTGCAGACGGTGGAGACGAGCGAGAATCTGTTCAAGGTGCTCGGTGTCGATGCGGCGCGCGGACGCACGTTCCCGGTTACGCCGGCGCTGTACAGCACCGAGTCCGAGGCCGTGATCAGTGATCGTCTGTGGCGGGACCGTTTTGGGGCCGACCCGGCGATGGTCGGTCGCACCGTACAGCTGAATGCGTCGCCGTATACCGTCGTGGGTGTGATGCCTCCGGGTTTTCATTTTCCTGCAAACACCGATGTTTGGCAGCGCCTGCAGTGGGACATGAAGATGCACAGTCGCGATGCGCATTTCATGGAAGCTGTGGGACGTCTTCGCAACGGTACGACAATCGATCAGGCCAATCGCGATCTTGCAGCACTGACCAAACGACTCGGCAGTGAGTTCAAGCACACCAACAACGGCTGGGGCGCGCAGGCAATCGAGTTGAATGCGGATGTTGCCGGCGTGTTTCGGCCGGGTCTGTTTGCGCTGTTCGGCGCGTCCGGATTGCTGCTCCTCATCGCGTGCATGAACGTCGCGAACCTGTTGCTCGCGCGCGGTGCTGCACGCCAGCCGGAAGTCGCAGTGCGGGCAGCGCTCGGCGCCACGCGCTTCCGTCTGATGCAACAGTTCTTTGTCGAGAGCGTACTGCTTGCGACGTTTGGAACCCTGCTCGGATTCATCATTGCTGCACTCTCACTGCGCGGCTTTCTCGCGTGGACGCCGATTGCAATTCCGCGCGCCGACGAAGTCCACATCAACCTCATTGTCCTCGCCTTCACGGCGGCGATCACCGTCGGCACTGCCATCATCTTTGGTCTCGCACCCGCATTCCTCGCCTCGCGCGCAGACTTGCAGCGCGCATTGAAGGCGAATGCGCGCGGCTCGACGGGCGAACGTGCAGGCAAACGCGCGCGCTCGTTTCTCGTCGTCGCGGAGATTGCACTCGCAGTTGCCCTGCTGGCCGGCGCCGGCATGCTGATCCGCAGTGTCGCCGCCCTCATGAACGAGAAGACCGGCGTTGCGGCATCGGATGCGGTTGTCGTCGATGTCCAGCTCTCGGGCGCAAACTACCGGGACTGGAACAAGGTCTCGCAGTTCTACAACACGCTGATCACGGCGATTCGTGCGCAGCCGCGCGTCGTCGCCGTAGGCGCGTCGAATTTTCTACCACTCGAGGCCGGCTGGCGCATACCGCTCGGCATCAACGGACGAGCGCTGGACGATGACGGAGAGCATCGCATGGTCCAGTATCATTCTGCAGACGATGGCTATTTCGCCGCGATCGGCGCGCCGGTATTACGCGGACGCACGTTTGACTCGCGTGACACGGAAACATCGCATGGGGTCGTTGTCGTGAATCAGACGCTCGCTCGCAGGTTCTGGCCAAACGAAGACCCGGTCGGCAAGCACATCGCGAATTATTCGCACAATGTCGGCCCGCTCGGCAAACGCCTGACGCCGGATGATGACAGTGAAGTCATTGGCGTCGTCGCGGATGTGAAAAACAATTCGCTCAAGAGCGATGTCGAGCCCGCGCTTTACATGACGGCAAGGCAGTATCCATTCCGGAAAATGTACCTGGTCGTGCGCGGAACCGCGGATGAAGCTGCGCTCGTTTCCATCGTTCGTGCCGAAGTCAAACGACTCGACCCATCGCTCCCGCTCGGTGAGCCGCGCACGATCCAGCGCGTGCTCGCGGCATCGGCAGACCCGCCGCGGTTCGTGATGCTGCTCATGAGCGTGTTTGCCGCACTCGCGCTCGTGCTGGCGGCAATCGGTGTCTACGGCATTCTCTCCTACACGGTGCACCAGCGCAGCCGCGAGCTTGGCATACGGATGGCGCTGGGTGCACAGCCGCGCGATGTCCTCCGGCTTGTCGTTGGCGAGGGGTTCGGAATGGGCGTGGCGGGTGCGGTTGCCGGTGTGATCATCGCAATCTCGGCGGGCAAGGCGCTGTCGAGTTTGCTATACAACGTGAAGCCGGTCGACCCGGTCACACTCGCAGGTGTTGTCGTGCTCGTGCTCGGCGTCGCGCTGCTGGCGTGTGTCGCGCCCGGGCGTCGTGCAGCGCAGACGAATCCTGTCCGCACGTTGCGAGGCGACTAGCGAATAATTCATCCCATGCGCGTATACAAACATGCGCGCGGAATGGGCATTAACGTGCCCATCCCGCGCGCCTCCATGTCTGCATTATAGTTCCTCCGCTGGCGTCCGGCCGACCACTACTCAGAGTCCCACCCCATCGAGGATCCCATGGCCACGAAAAAGCGTGCAGCAAAGCGCACAGCACGGAAGACGAGCACTGTCGAAGATTCCGCAGCGCCGATGAGAATCTGCTTCGAGCGCATCATTCCGGATGACCAGGATCCAGAACGTCCTGTCCGCCGGGCGATGCGCGATCAGCTGGTAAAGAGCGCAGGCAAGAAATTGAATGCAGAAGAAGTTCACACGCTGTCGCGGATGGCGCTCGTGAATTCGAAAAAGTGGGCGAATGGCGCATCGCTGAGAGTTCGTTTCCTGGATGGCAGCTCGAAGATGCGAAAGAGTGTCGAGAAGCACGCGCACCACTGGGAGGATCACGCAAACATCAAGTTCTAGGTCGTCAGCACCGGTACTGCGGAGATTCGGGTGTCATTCTTTGCAGACGATGGATCATGGTCGGCAGTCGGTCGCGATTCGCTGAACGACAAGTACTTCCCGACGCACCAGCCGACAATGAACTACGGCTGGCTGCGCGATAATACGGCCGACACCGAGTACGCGCGCGTCGTGCTGCACGAGTTCGGTCACGCGCTGAGCTGCATTCACGAGCACCAGCAGCCGAAGTTCGATCGCGTGTGGAACAAGCCAGCAGTCTTAAAGGAGTTCGAGGGCCCGCCGAATTTCTGGACTGCGGCAGATATCGATGAGAATGTGCTGGGGAAATACTCACCGCGTGGCATTTCGGCAACGATCTTCGATCCGAAGTCGATCATGCTCTACTCGTTCGACGGACGGCTCTTCTCTGACGGCAAGGGTCCGACGAATGAGAACTCGAAGTTGTCGACCAAGGACATTGCCATGATCAAGTCGATGTACCCCAAATAGCTTTCGCTATTACAAGCATCTTTCACCGCGGATGACGCAGAAGACGCGGAAGACATTGTCCGCGTCTTCCGCGTCTTCCGCGGTGAAATAATAATTGTAAAACCTGCCTGACCGCTCTCAGCCAGCAGGGATGATCTGCTCTCTCTCAGTCCCCACCGAAACATACCAGATAGGCGCTCCCGTGAGCTCTTCAATGCGATGCAGGTAGGCGCGCGCATTCGTCTCGAACTCGGGTTGTGCGCCCTCGAGCAGGCTCATATCGTCCGGGACATTGTCGGTGTGCTCGCCGCGGATTGTGTAGCCTGTGGCGACCTGGATTTCCGCGAACGTGTCGAGGACATCCAGCTTCGTGATCGCAAGGCCGGTGAGTCCGCTGACGCGGGCAGTGTAGCTCACGACAACGGCAACGAACCGGCGCGTCGTCGCTGTCGAGGGCGCTAAGGGGCGCTGCACTATTTGCAGCAACCGCCGGAGCGCGGAATGGTCGGGGGTGACGGGAGCAGATGCAAACATTTGCAATGAATGCGCGGATCTACCGTGACTTCATGGACGGGGAACCGCGTGACGCCACCGGCCGTTAGCTGATTCCATGTGTTAACGAATGTCGTGGAATGTCAACTCCTAAGCGCGAGGCGGCTGCGGCTTTCCGCAACGCCAGCCCCGTTCTAGTTCGCGAAGCGGCAGCACGCTTCGCGACCTGGATCGACGGTTGCGAGCCCCGGTGCCACTCAGATGGTTGAATGCTCTGGTCTGCACCTTGCACTTTTAGCAAAGCTGCAGTCACTCGGTCCAGTGGAGGATATGAAATCCGAATGAGACTGTGCCTATATTCTTGGCTTCGGCTCCGCTCAGGCCAACGTTGGCGCGGAAAGTCCCGCCTGTAGTATGAGCTCGGATGTTCGAGGTATTGCTGGTGAACTGCACCGACGTAAGAGTTGGGTCAGCGGCTTCGGATGTATCGGGATTAAACAACGCCTGGTACGTAAGCTGGTCAGCGACGCCTCCGAGCGCACTTGAATAACCGACCGTCATCGAGACGAGGTAGCTTGCAGCAGTACGGTACGCTGACGAAGCGTTGGTATTTGGGTTAACGAAAATCGTAAGTATTCCTACAAAACCCTTCATCGTATTAGGTATTGGATAGTCGCCGTGCGCAGCCGTAGCGGTTGTCGTAGCTCCGGTAAGTGCCGCAGGCAGGACATTCTGTATGTCTGGGCGAACGAATTGTTGCAGTGCATCCGGGATCGCGCCGGCTCCCGCAAACGCATTCGGGGAAATGTCAATCTTGAACCGCAAGTAAGGGTTGGTGTATGCTGCAACATATGCAGCTATGTCCAAACCTGCGCCGTTCAAGACATATGGGCAATCGACAATGTAATAGTTGTCTCGAACGCTGATCAATCCGGGAACCTCTGTCTGAATATTGACAACAGCGCTATCGCTGGAAGCGCTGGGGCCGCAAGAAAGCAGGTTGCGCTCGAATACCACCTGCCCTCCCATAAATGGGTAACTCGAATTTGGCCCGGCAAAGTTGTAAACAGGAGGCATGCCTCCATCCTCACCTCCAAACCTTGAATCGACTGCATAAAAAGAGTCATAATTGTCCACCCAACGAACATTCGCTAATCGGCCGCCGCCGCCAGGATCCATATGCGGAATGCCGAACATATTGCTGAAACGCAACGTACCCGACTGGTTCATGAAAGCACAGCGGCCGGAGTCAAAGTTTGTATACGCGACTTCGACCCATGAGTCCCGCACCATCGCACCGTCGCAAGTATTGAAAAGAGCCCGACGGGGATGGATGAATCGACACGTGCCCTCGATGTTAATGCACGCGGACATGTGAAATGTACCTTTAGTTACGTCGGACCCAATTGGCGCACCGGCCGTCCAAGTTGCCGGGATCGGTTCGCGAATGTTGATCGTTGACGCGACGATGCTGACAATGCGCGACGCGTGACGCTCCCCCACACCATTGGTTACAGCAATTAGGTCTTTTGCCGCGAAGCCGCTGGTGGAAGCCACTACGAGAGCGGTTGCGCCCGCCGTCGCCGAACTCGCTAACGCCGTGAACGTTCGCGACATATCGTGATATGGTCCAGTGCCCAAAGTGTGAATTGAGTAATCTGAGGCCAAGTGAAATTCACAGTTTCGGATGTCGAACGTCGCAGCATCGAGATTATTGTTGCCAATGTCGATTTGGCGTGAGCCGCCTAGAAAGATCAATCCATCGATCTTCAGCTGGAACATAAGGTCGGTTTTGACCAGGATACGCTTTGACGAGTCCGTTTGCTCGAGAATCGCTATTCCCGGGGATTTCAGCACGAGGGCAACGTCAGATGGGTAGTCGCCGCCAAGCGTAATTTCGTCATCGAGCTTGTATTGTCGGCCCGCAAAGGCGACGCACGGTGACACAACTATCTGACCGCTGCCGCTTGGCGTGGAATCCAAGCTCGCGTAGGCGGCAGCTCGTGTTGCAGCCTGAATGGCTGCAACATTAATGGCCGCGTTTCCGATGGTAGCATCGCCCTTTGCTCCCCACCATTCTACCCAGACTTCGGTGAGTGGAGTGTAACCTGTGAATCTTATTGCGGGCGTACTTGCGGTCGCGTCGAAGATTTGATATGGCCCAGCCTCTACTGCAGACGATATCAGAACCTCAACGCTCCCACCGTCGGCCTTAAGGACCGCGCCGGGAGCGAACTCCAAACTGATCCCGGCAGGGAATGTCATGCTCAACGCGATTCTATAGGTGCCGGCCGGGAAGTTTGCTGTGCCATTCCCTGCCATCGTTGCGTTAACCAACCTGTCTATTGCAGGCTGGTCATCGGTGGATCCGTCGCCTTTTGCGCCACACCAATTTGCCCAGATTATCCCACGTGGGGTGGTGCTTGTGA
>JBBQYT010000151.1:0-6027 GCA_038208385.1 Longimicrobiales bacterium
TCGTACTACGGTATCCGCGCCGCCGATCGGCTTGGCATCAAGTTCATGAACAGCGCAATGCCTGCTGCACCTGCTGCCGTGGCATTGCCTGCCGGGATGGTGAGCGCGCTGCAGCGCATCGACGTGCTCGAAGGTCTCGACATGGCGGATGCAGCAAACTATGAGATCGCGCGCCTCAAGCAGGCTGCGGCCGGACGCGTCGATTTGCAGTACGCACTTGCGGAGTCACTGAACTCCCGCGCACACACTGTTGATGGGATCACGATAGGCCGTGAGATCCTGCGCGCGTCGAACAACGTCTGGAACAACAGGCTGCTCAAGATCGTCTACCCATTCCAGTACTACGCAATTGTGCGCGCTGAGTCGAAAGACAACGACCTGGATCTGTATCTCACGGCAGGACTGATTCGTCAGGAGTCGATGTTCGATGCGGAAGCAGTCAGCGCGGCAGGTGCTGTCGGACTCATGCAGGTGATGCCAGGGACGGGAAAGACGCTCGCTAGTGCAATGCACGTTACCGGTTTCGACAAACGAATGCTCGAGAACCCGGAAGTGAACGCCGCACTCGGCACGAACTTCGTCGCCGAGCTAATGAAGCAGAACGACAAACGCGTTGCGCCCGTCCTCGCCGCCTACAATGCAGGGCCCGCACGGCTCGCGCGCTGGCAGCAGTTCCCGGAATACAAGGACGACGAAACATTCGCCGAGCGCATTCCTTTCGACGAGACAAGGGACTACGTTCGCATCGTACAATCGAACGCCCGCATATACGCAGCACTCTACACGACAACCACCCCCTGAGTCATAGTGCCGTCTGTTGATCCGAACGCCACGCAAACCCCGCTTCGAGCACCCGACCTGCGTCCGTGGACCCACGAGCTGGCCCGCAAATCAGTCCACATGGCCGTTTCGCTCGCAGCCATCGCCGTCATCTGGTTTTTGCCAACCACAATCGCCCGCATCCTCTTCTTAGCCGCTGCTGCAGTCGCAATCGCCATCGATGTCCTTCGACTGCGCGTACCAGCGGTAAAACAGGCTTTCGAGCATTACTTCGCACCCCTCCTCCGCGTCCATGAGTCACGTCGCATCACGGGCGCGACAACACTCGCACTCGGCGTAGCAATCGCAGGCCTGCTGTTTCCGAGAAACTTCGCGATCGCGGGTCTCCTCTTCGCCGGCCTCGGCGATGCCGCGGGCGCAATCGTCGGCCGCAAATTCGGCCGTCACCGCTTTCGCTCCGGCAAAACCCTCGAAGGCAGCTTCGCATTCTTTTGCGTCGCGCTGATCGTAGGCTGGGCCATGCCCGGTATCGGTTTCATCCCGGGCCTGGCCGCTGCACTCCTTGTCACGCCCATTGAAGCTGGCCGCTTCAGCTTCGATGACAACCTCATACTTCCGACGTGCGGCGCCACGGCCACGTGGATTGCGGTGGCGTTGCTCGGCTGAGGTACCGGCGACGGCCCTCGGCACGAACCACAGGTGGCTCCCCACGCGAGCCAGCCTTCGACAATCCTTTCAATTCAGCGGTTTCGCATATCGCAAAATGGCGATTTCCTATGTGGGAGAACGAGCATCGTGGTATTTGGCTAAGCAGACAATAAACAAAATTTTCCTTGACATGCCCACAAACACGCGCCCATCTTCGCTCCCACGCACGCAGTTGCGCGCGGCTTCACCCTTTGTCGGAGGCAGGTCAATGCCCAAAGGTAAGGTCAAGTGGTTCAACGACGCCAAGGGCTATGGCTTCATTGAGCAGCCGGATGGCGAGGACGTTTTCGTCCACTTTTCGGCGATCGGAATGGAGGGTTTCAAGACCCTCGTGGAAGGTGAGGAAGTAGAGTTCGAGGTGAAGCAGACGGACAAGGGTCTGCAGGCGGCGAATGTCGTGCGTGCGTAAGAGTTGAGCTCTCGCGAGCTGTAGGACCGGGCGCCCCGCCAGCCGAGAGCTGGTCGGGGCGCTCGGTTTTTCTGGGGAAGGCGAAGCCTTCTGGGGTATGTGAGGTAACAGAAAATTGCGGGCAGACGTATGCGCCTGCGCTCGCCCGATGTGAAGTTAGGCGAAGAACCCACGGTGAGAGCTAAATGGTCGAGAAGCCCTTAAAGTCGCGTCCGCGGCTTTTCCTGATAGATGGGTATGCGCTCATCTATCGTTCTTTTTTCGCGATGATTGCGCGGCCACTCACGACGTCGCGTGGCGAGAATACGTCGGCGGCGTGGGGGATGACGCAGTTCCTGCGGAAGATCTGGAGTGAGCATGATCCCGATTACCTCGCCGTCGTGATGGATGCGGGGACGAGCGATCGTGAGAAGCTGTATCCGGCCTACAAGGCGACGCGCACGAAAATGCCGGAAGAGCTGCGCCTCGGGCTTCCGCGCATTGCAGAGTTGTTTGAAGCCTTCCGTGTTCCTGTCATCCGGCTCGAGAATCACGAAGCGGACGATGTGATTGGCGCGCTCGCGCTGCGCGCTGTCGAGCAGGGTCTCGAGGCCGTCATCGTGTCGGGCGACAAGGATTTCTATCAGATGATACGGCCGCACATCTCGCTATTGAATCCGGGACGTGGCGGTGCGAATGCGATCGAGGAGGAGTGGGTCGATGGGCGCAATGCTGCCGAGCGGCTTGGTGTGCCGCCGCATCACGTCGTCGACTATCTCGCGCTGATTGGCGATTCATCGGACAACATCCCAGGTGCGCGCGGCATTGGCCCCAAGACGGCGATACAGCTGATCGAGACGTACGGCGGTGTCGAGCAGATTCTGGCTGCCGCCGATTCGATCCCGGGCAAGCGCGCACGTGAATCGCTCATTGCCGGCAAAGACGATGTGCTGATGTCGAAGAATCTCGTGACGATTCGCACGGACTTGCCTGTCGAGCTGAACCTGCCCGATCTGGTGGTGCGTGAGTTCGATCGCGAGCGCGTACGCGAAGTGCTGTTGTCTCTCGAGTTCAACACGCTGGCGCGCGAATACGCAGAGCCTGCAAGTGCGTCGAAGGAGTGGAAGGCGTCGTACTCGGTTGTTGAGGACGTTGCGCAGCTGCGTGACCTGGTGGCGCGTGCGCGCATTGCGAGGCGCGTCGCGATTTCTGTCCAGCCATCTGTTCAGCAGGCGATGCGCGCCGAGCCCGTCGGTATTGCAATCGCACTCGAGGCGGGCGAGGCATTTTATCTGCCGTTGGGTCATCGTCAGGGCATGCCGCTCGAGCTGAGCGACCTTTCGGCAACTGCTCCGCGCAATCTGCCGTCGCTGAAAGATCCGGCGATGCAGCCCATCATTGACATGCTTCAGGACGAAAACATCAAGAAGATCGGGCACGATCTAAAACGCGATCTGATTGTACTGCGACGCGTGGGCATCAATTTGAAGGGCATCGCATTCGACACGATGGTCGCGTCGTACGTCATCGACCCTGGTAAACGCGATCATTCGCTCGCCGCACTCACGCTCGAAAATTTCGACTACAAGCTCGCGACGATCGAAGATCTGTGCGGCAAGGGCAAAGTCTTCGTGCCGTACGCGGAAGTCGATTTGAAGGCGTGCGCGCAATACGCAGCGCAGACGGCGGACGTACCGCTCCGGCTGGAGGAGCGTTTTCGTGAAGAGCTCGAGCGCGCCCATCTCATGCCGTTGTTCGACGATGTCGAGATTCCATTGATTTCTGTGCTCGCGGAAATGGAATACGCGGGCATTCGTATCGATCCACTGTTCTTTGGGACGTTCTCGCAAAGACTCGCGCGCGACCTGCAGCTCATCCAGGAAGAAATCTTCAAGCTGGCGGGTGGTGAGTTCAACATTGGCTCGACGCCACAGCTGCGCGAAATTCTATTCGACAAGCTGCAGCTGCCGGTTGTCAAGCGGACCAAGACTGGCGCGTCTACCGATGTGAACGTGCTGGAAGAGCTGGCTGCGCAGGGACACGAGCTGCCGCGCCTGATCATCGAGTATCGACAGCTCGAGAAGCTGCGCGGTACGTACATCGATGCACTGCCACAGCTCATCAATCCCGGGACGAAGCGCATCCATACGACGTTCAACCAGACAGTCGCTGCAACCGGACGGCTTTCGTCAAATGATCCGAACCTGCAGAACATTCCGATTCGTACGGAGACGGGCGCAGAAATCCGGAAGGGTTTTGTGCCTGCGGATGGTTTTGTGTTCCTGGCCGTCGATTACTCCCAGATCGAGCTCAGAATCCTCGCCCATATGTCAGGCGATCCGTCGTTCATGAGCGCATTCAAGTCAGGCGAAGATATTCACAAGCAGACGGCGGCACTGATCTTCGAGCTCGACATCAAGGATGTGACGCCACAGATGCGCGCAGCTGCAAAGACAATCAACTTCGCGACAATCTATGGCATTGGGCCGTTCGCACTCGCACAAAAGCTCGGGACCAGCGTCGCGGAAGCGAAGCAGTTCATTTCCGCATACTTCGAGCGATTCCCCGGGGTGCGGCAGTACCTCGACACACAAATCGTCAAAGCGCGTGAGCTCGGGTACGTCGAGACGCTGGCTGGAAGGCGTCGCTATATCCCTGAAGTGCGGAGCAACAACTTCAACATGCGCCAGTTCGGCGAGCGCGCGGCGACAAATGCGCCGGTGCAGGGCAGTGCCGCAGACATCATCAAGATTGCCATGATCAACATTCAGCGCGAGCTGTGGGCAAGTTCATCGCGCGTCCGAATGCTTCTGCAGGTCCACGACGAGCTCGTGCTGGAAGTGCCCCGCGAAGAGATCGATGCTGCACGCGCACTGGTGCGCGCGAAGATGGTCGGCGCATTCAGTCTCGAGGTACCACTCGACGTTTCTGGCGGCGTGGGGGACAATTGGTTTGAATGCAAATAGCAGCGATTAATGATTAGCGATTAGCGATTAGTTGCCCTCAGCGGCGTCCACTTGCCGGGCTTTCCGGGCACGATGTACCAACCCGAGCACGAGGAGCTGATGCGGCGGGGAACAAGCTAATCGCTAATCGCTAATCGCTAATCGCTGAAGTCAACCAAACTTCAACTTGCCGTTGTACGCTTCCGATTTTCCCTTGGCAATGCTCAGCGTCTGCCAATCGGCGGAACGAATGTGCTTTGCAACGTATGCAATCTGCCCGACGTGATATGAATAGTGCATTACCTGGCGATTGATTCCCTGCATCGCCGGCATCGCTTCGCCACGAATCGAAATCGTCTTCGATAGATCATCCGGCTGAAGCGGTTCGATCGCATTGAATACAGTACTCCAACCCTGCTCCCACCATTGCATCACATCTGCACGCGTCGTGGCATCGTGAATGATGAATTCATTATCGCGATTGCGGTCCGGCTTCTCGCCATCCGATGTGAGAAAGCCCGTCCAGCGCGACTTCATGTTCCCCGCCATATGCTTCACGATCACCGCGACGCTGTTCGACTCCGCATCGGGCGCGACAAACAGCTCATCGTCTGAAAGCTGTTTCATCGCATCTTCCGCAAGACGCTTGTATTGCCGCAAACCGCGAAGTGCTTCCGCCAGATAGGCGGCTCCAGGACCTGCATTTTGGGTCATTACTGCCTCCATTTTCGTCGGCGACGGCGCACCGATCATTGGCTCGCATGTTGCCCTTTCCACGCTTCAAGGGGAACGCACGGAAAGGAAACGTCCCATGGTAAACACGAATCGACTGGACCGAATTCTGGATCGCGCGCTTGGCCGTTCGTCGTCCTGGCGCAGTGCAGATCCGCAGCTGGGTGCGCGCGCTGCTCATGATGAGCGGATTGTGAGAGTCGCGCGAGAGCTGATTAGCCTAGGCCGCAGGGATCTGGCCGTGCAGCTTCTTGATGAGGCGGTGTTCGTGTCTCGTCAGAGCGATGCTCCGGCAGCCTGATTGTGAGAGTGCGCTGGAACTGGCTTTGAGAGAGTGTGTTATCGAAATTATTGTGACATCGTTGGCCTGCTAAATGCATATTTAGATCGCATGCGCGGTCGGGCATGCCTTCCTCCTTGGCACCCAAGCCATAACATTGATTTGTTCGTCGCGCTAAGGGTAGTCGTCATTTC
>JBBQYT010000152.1:0-6017 GCA_038208385.1 Longimicrobiales bacterium
ACATGATCGGGAATTTCGATCGGCGTGCCTTTTTCCACTACGCCCGGATAGCCGCGTGCTGCAAGAATGGTCGTAAGCGATGCGCGCTTGCTCCATTCGAGTTTTGTCGATGCAATGGAGTCGCCGTTTGCGATGGCGAGCATGGGCTCGAGCAGGGAAGAACTGAGCAGCGGCAGAATTGCTTCCGTTTCCGGATCGCCGAAGCGCGCATTGAATTCGACGACTTTGGGCCCGTCGGGCGTGATCATCAGGCCCGCGTAGAGCAGTCCGCGAAAGGCTGCATTGTCGTCGCGCAGTGCCGAGAGTGTGGGCGTGAAGACATCGCGCACAATGCGCGCGAGCAGTGCATCATCGACGAGCGAGACGGGCGCGTACGCGCCCATGCCGCCGGTGTTGGGTCCGGTGTCGCCTTCACCAATGCGCTTGTGGTCCTGTGCGGGCAGCAGCGGTATTGTGTGCTCACCATCCGTCAGCGCCAGCAGTGACACTTCCTCGCCCGTCATCATCTCTTCAATGACGATCTCGTAACCCGCGCCCCCAAACGCGCGATCCTGCAGCATCGCGCGCGCAGCAGCGAGCGCTTCATGGACCGTGTTGCAGACGACTGCGCCTTTGCCGCCTGCGAGTCCCGACGCCTTCACGACGATCGGCGCGCCGCGATCGTGGATGTACGCTTCAGCGCTGGCGAGATCCGTGAAGGTCGCGAAAGCCGCCGTTGGAACGCCTGCGCGCTCCATCAATTCTTTCGCATAGACTTTCGATGACTCGATTGCAGCGGCGGCCTTGGACGGACCGAACAGGGCGAGGCCACGCCGCTCGAAGACGTCCGCAATGCCATCGGCGAGCGGATTCTCCGGTCCTACGACCGTGAGGCCGACGCCGTTCGCCTCGGCCCAGCCTGCGAGTGCCGATGCATCATCGACGTCGAGCGGCAGCGATGTCGCGAGCGCGCTCGTGCCACCGTTGCCACGCGTGATGAACAGCTCGGCATCCGGCGCATCGCGGGAAAACTTCCAGAGCAGCGCGTGTTCGCGTCCGCCGGTACCAACAACGAGGATTTTCACGATTTAGCGGCTAGTGATTCGTGGCTTGTGGCAGGTGGCTCGTGGCTCGTGAAACACGAGCCACGAAACACGAGCCACGATTTCATGCAGGAAAGTGCAGCGGCGGTCTCAGCCCGTCAACGCTTGAAAACCGAATCGCGCATCTTCTTCGCGGCGTCGCTCACCTGCCCGAGGACATCCCTGGCGTCGGAGCGGTATGAGTCCGCTGCGGCGGACAGGTCTTCGGCGTACGGCGTCGTTCCATCGGTCCGGCGACGGTATTCACCCCGAATGATGCGGTCATAGTGGCCCGCTTCGACCCAGTCGCGCAGCTCTGCGGCGCGCAGCACGTGGAACGGATGCGTTGTCGCCATCAGGTTCAGCACCTTGAACACCGAGTCCGCAATGTCGCCAGTCTTGCGATACTCATCGGCCTGGATCAAAAACTCGTTCAGCGCCATGTCGTCATTGAACTCACCATGACCCGTGCCGCCCGCGAGCTTCATCATGCTCGTCAGTGCAGCCGTCGGGTTCTGGCCCGCGAGCAAACCAGCGCGATCCGCGGACAGCTCGCTCTTGCGGCTCCACTCGAGAAGCAGCGGCAACACGAGTCGCGCCGCAATGCCGACAACAGGGAAACCCATCTGCGCGAGGTTGATCAACAGCACAAGCATTGTGCGGTACAGCACGTGTCCGGAGAGAATGTGTCCGAGCTCGTGGCCCAGCAGGTACGTCATCTCTTCATCGTTTAAAAGCTCCAGAGAGCCGGAGTTCATCACGATGAACGGCTTGTCCATGCCGTACGCACCCGCATTAACGAGCGGAGTCTGGGACACGAACAGGTCGTAATGCTGCGGCGCATCGAGCGTCTCGAGCACTTCGACGTACCGGCGATGCAGCTTCGGGAACTGCCGCTCCCCAACGCGCACGGCGTTCGCCTGAAAGGCCAGCCGAATCGGCTTTTCACCCACGTAGCCGAACAGCGCGCGCAGCACCTGGTCGAATACGGGCACGCGCCGGAGTGCGGCGAGAGCTGCGCGGTCTGCGGGGTGTTCCCAGGTCGCGGAGCTGATGTCTTTCAAGATGCGACGCTGGTGAATCTCATTGTTCTCGGGCATGAACTACCTCTTGGAGTTGCTCGTGGCTCGTGGCTCGTGGCTCGTGGCTCGTGGCTCGTGGCTCGTGGCTCGTAACTGATTGAAGCGCGCCTCGAACATTCCTTACGCTCTTCGGCGATTTCAGTTTCGATGCTATGTACGTTTGAGCGCCTGATCGAGGTCCTCCATCAGATCCTCGACATCCTCGATGCCCACCGACAAGCGAATCAAACCATCGCTTACACCCATCCGGTCGCGCATGTCTTTTTCGACCGATGCGTGGGTCATGAGCGCAGGATGCCCGATCAGGCTCTCTACACCACCGAGACTCTCAGCCAGAGCAAAAAGCCGCGTGCCTTCCGCAAGTTTGCGTGCTCGCTCCATCGTTCCCATCTCGAGGCTGATCATGCCGGTGAAGCCGCGCATCTGCTTGCGCGCAAGCTCGTGCTGTGGATGCGATGGGAGGCCCGGATAGTACACGCGCTCCACGCCCGGATGCTTTTCGAGGAACTCCGCAACCAGTTGTCCATTGCGGTTGTGTGCCTGCATGCGCACGTGCAGCGTTTTTGTGCCGCGCAGAATCAGCCAGCTGTCCATGGGGCCTGGAACGCCGCCGGTCGCCTTCTGCATGAAGTGCAGGTCTTCGGCGACCTGATCATCGTTTGTCAGGACAATGCCGCTGATCAGGTCCGAGTGTCCATTCAAGTATTTCGTCGACGAATGCATGACCATTGTCGCGCCGAAATCCAGTGGCTGCTGGTTGTATGGCGACGCAAACGTGTTGTCGACGGAAACCGCGATGCCTTTTTCCCTGCCGATGTCGGACAGCGCGCGCAAATCGGAAACGCGCATCATCGGGTTGGTCGGTGTCTCGAGATGGATCAGCTTCGTGTTGGGCTTGATTGCGCGCCGCACGTTGTCCGGGTCGCGCGAATCGACTGCCGTGAACTCCACGCCGAATCGTGCAACGACTTTCGTGAACATGCGGTGCGTGCCGCCGTATACGTTTTCTTCGTAGATGACGTGATCGCCTGCAGAAAGACGTTTGATGATTGCATCGATGGCGGCCATGCCGCTCGCGAATGCGATGCCGTGCTTTGCATTTTCGAGCGATGCAATGTTCGCTTCCATTGCGGAGCGCGTCGGATTCGACACGCGCGCGTACTCGTAGCCGTCTTTGGGCTTACCCAGCTCGTCCTGCACGTACGTGGACGTCTGGTAGATCGGCATCATGATTGCACCTGTAGTCGGATCAGGCGTCTGGCCGGCGTGAACCGCGCGGGTGCCGAAACGGTCCTTGTGGTCTTTCTCGGAGGACATGAGACCCTTATTTCAAGTTGGTTCGATTGTACTCCCGAAAATACCCTTCTCAATCGACGAAAGCTATTGGCCGACAAAATACTGGCGCACAGAGTCATCACCGCGACGCCCATCGCCGAGCCCGCGCACTGGACCTACTTTCTGCACGGGGTCTTCGGCGCAGGCCGCAATTGGGCGACGATCGCGAAGAAGGTTGCGGAGGCGCGACCCGAGTGGGGGTCGATCCTCGTAGACCTGCGCGAGCACGGCGATTCGCGCGGCTTTCCACCACCGCACACGCTGGATGCCGCGGCACATGACGTGAAGGCGCTCCACGATGCGATCACGAAAGCGCCGGCCGCCATCGTCGCCCATTCATTTGGTGGGAAAGTCGCGCTGCTGTACACCAGGAATTACGCCAATCCTGAATTGAAGCAGCTCTGGGTAGTCGATTCGACACCTGAAGCTCGCGGACCGGGCGGCAGCGCGTGGGAGATGCTCGGCGTCCTGCATCGTTTGCCCAATCTGTTCAAGACGCGCGCTGAGGCCGCCGCTGCGCTGGAGCGCGAAGGCGTCACCCATGCGGTTGCGCAATGGATTACGACAAATCTCGAGAGCACGGACAAAGGCTTTCGCTGGCGCCTGGACTTCGATGCCATCGAGTCGATGATGCAGGATTTTTTCAGAACGGACCTTTGGGACGTGGTGGAGACGCCGCCCGAAGGTGTTTCGATTCATTTCATCAAGGCTGAGAAATCGAGCGTGCTGTCGGAGCACGCATGCGCTCGAATTGAGGCGGCAGGCAGAGATACGGGACGGGTCTTTCTGCACAGGCTCGAGGGTGGCCACTGGGTCAATGCGGACAACCCCGAGGGCGTGCTGCGCCTGATCTTGCAGGAGGGCAGTGCAAGGGCCTAACCTAAGGCAGGCCAACACTCATCGTCAGTGACATTTGAATACAGTCTTCGCTTCCGTCCCCTGGCTCATCAACGTCGCGCGCCGCGCAAAGCTGCCGTGCGCCGACAACGTACGTCCCGACCCCCGGGCGACGATCGAGGATTCGTGGAAGTCGGTTGCACAGGCGTGTTCGATTGATGAGGAAGCGATCGCGCGGCTGGTTGCCGACGCATTCCGGCTGAACATTGCCCACATCGCGGGTCTCGAACGCAAGGCATTGAAGCTGGTACCCGAAAAACTTGTCCGTCTCCACAACATCCTCCCGGTCGCCGAAAACGATCAGCGGATCTACATCGCGACGAGCGATCCGACGGACCTCGATGTCGAGCAGGTCGTTGGGTTTGCATCGGGTCGCAGGCCCGAGTTCCAGGTTGCGACGCCCTCTGCGCTGCGCGATGCGATCAACGAAAACTATTCTGCGGACCACATGGTCGAGACGCTCCTCAAGAGCGTTGGCGACTCCGACTCCGACAGCGTACGCATGATCGAGGAGCTGGGACCGGAGGTCATCGCAGCGCAGGAATTGAATGCAGCGCCCATCATCAAGCTGACAAACCTGATTCTGCGCGAAGGCGTGCATCAGGCTGCAAGCGACATCCATATCGAGCCTGGCAGCTCCGGGACGAACGGGAGTGTTCGATTGCGCGTGGACGGGGTGCTTCGCCCTGCGATGCAGTTGCCGATGGCCGCGCTCTCTCGGGTGATCTCGCGCCTGAAAATTCTCTCCAAGCTCGACATTGCAAATCGCCTGCGGCCGCAGGATGGCCGTGCGCGCATCCAGGTCGAAAGCCACACGTACGATTTGCGCATCTCGACGGTGCCGACCCGCGATGCAGAGAAAGCCGTCATCCGCATTCTCGATCCGCAGGGCTCGCTCCGTCTGCAGGACATCAGCATGCCGGCGCCCGAGCGCGCGCGCTTCCAGCATTTACTGACGCATCGCGATGGGATTGTCGTGGTGACGGGACCAACCGGATCCGGCAAGACGACTACCATGTACGCAGCGATTCGCGAGCTTGCGACCGGCGAAGTCAACATCATGACGGTCGAAGACCCGGTCGAGTACGAGCTGGCGGGCATCACGCAGATCCAGGTCGATGCGCGTCGTAAAGTCACGTTCGCATCTGCGCTGCGCGCGATCCTGCGCCAGGATCCGGACGTGATTTTCGTTGGTGAGATCCGCGACCTCGAGACGGCAGAAGTTGCGGTCCAGGCGAGCAACACGGGCCATCTCGTGCTTGCGACACTGCACACGAATGATGCAATTGGCGCTGTCGCGCGACTGATCGACCTGGGCCTCGACCGCGCGAGCATTTCATCAGCGCTGCGCGGTATCATCGCGCAGCGACTCCTGCGACGCGTTTGCTCGACTTGCGTGGAGCAGATCCGCGGACCGCTCACGCCCGAGGAAACGCGTCTTGCGGACGCAATGGGAGTCAAGCCGATCGTGCGTACAGTTGGTTGCAAGCGCTGCGGCCACACGGGTTACAAAGGACGCATTCCGATCATGGAAGCGATTGTGATGACGCCTGGCCTTCAGGAGCTGGTTGCGCAGGGCGTTGGATCGCTCGAGCTGGAGCGCGCAGCAATTGCCGGCGGAATGCGGAAGCTGCGCGAGGTT
>JBBQYT010000153.1:0-6013 GCA_038208385.1 Longimicrobiales bacterium
ACCCTGCGGCGTCTCTGTCGCAGCCAGATGATTCAGCTCGGCTTCCGATGCCGGGCGCACGATGCCGCGCCGCTCGAGCTCGGCTGCCAGAGCGCGACCCCGCGCGGTGTCCTCAAGTGAGGGCGAAGTCACCGCAAAGTCGAGGTCGATGCCCGACCCCAGCGCTTCCTCGGCAACGCGCACCCCTTCCGCCAGGAAACGGCCCTCTTCTGCCCTTCCCTTGCGGCGTTTCAGCGCATCGATCAATCGCGTTTCGGAGCGGCTCAGCATGTCGACGACTCTTGGAACATCTCTTGCCCTAGTTAGGCGCTAATGGAGAATCCCCTTGAGGAGAACACCGCACACATGAAATCATATGCCTTTTTGCGTCGCCGCATTGCGCTGGGCCTCGTGGCCGGTGCCACCAGCCTTTCAGCTGCGTGCGGCGTAACGACGCAGCAGGAGGTCGCGCTCGGCCAGCAGCAATCCGCGCAAATCAACCAGCAGCTGCCGTTGATCAACGATGCGACCGTCAACAGATACATTAACACGCTTGGCCAGCAGCTCGCACGTCAGGGCCCGCGTCAGGACGTGGCCTGGACGTTTTACGTCGTCAATTCGGACGTGCTGAATGCATTCTCGATTGCCGGTGGCTATGTCTACATCAATCGCGGCATCATCGAGCATGCGCGGAATTTATCCGAGCTGGCGGGTGTGGTCGCACACGAGATCGGTCACGTCGAAGAGCGTCACGTGGTTCAGGCGATGAATCGCCAGACCGCCGCGGGTCTCGGCATCAACCTCGCCTACATCCTGCTCGGCAGGGCGCCATCGCAGGCGGAGCAGGCAGCGATCCAGGTCGGCGGCGGCGCGATCTTCGCCCACTATGACCGGGGCATGGAGTCACAGGCGGATGCAGACGCAGTCGCGTTGACGACGCGTGCAGGCATCGATCCGCGGGGTCTGCCGAGCTTCTTCCAGGTATTGCTCGACCAGCGCAAGTCAGCGCCAAGCAGCGTCGAGTCGTGGTTTGCAACACACCCCATGGAAGAGGATCGTATCGCCGCGACAAACGCACTCATCGCGCAGATTCCGCCCGCACAGATGAAGAACCTGACGCGCGACACGCAGGCGTTCCAGACAATGAAGCAGCGGCTTCGGTCAATGCCGCCAGCGCCGAAGGATCGTACCCAGTAACTGAAGCGATTAGCGATTGGCGATTAGCGATTAGTGGGCAGCAGGCGCATCCGTGGCCGTTTGCTGCCCACGGTCACATACATTCGCTGCTTGACGCTTGCGGTCCCGCTCCGTTACACCAGATTTGGTTGCAAATCGCTAATCGCTAATCGCTAATCGCTGCATTATGACTCCCATCGCACTTACAATCGCCGGCAGTGACAGCGGCGGCGGCGCCGGCATCCAGGCGGACCTGAAGACGTTTCAGGCGTTTGGTGTTTTTGGCACGTCCGTTATTGTCGCGTTGACTGCGCAGAACACGCTCGGTGTGCACGGCGTGCATCTGGTGCCGGGCGATTTCGTGCGCCAGCAGTTTGATGCTGTTGTTTCAGACCTGCGGCCGGCCGCGTGCAAGTCCGGCATGCTTGCAACGGCTGCGCACGTGAGCACGGTGGCGGAATGCATTTCGTCGGCGTCGTTGCCGAATTACGTGCTTGATCCAGTACTCGTTGCAACAAGTGGCGATCGCCTGCTCGCTGCCGATGCAGAGCATGCCGTGATGCAACGATTGTTTCCGCTCGCTGCGCTCGTCACGCCGAATCTGGACGAAGCTGAAGTGCTGATTGGCCGGGAGGTGCGCACGGTCGAAGCAATGCGCGCTGCTGCGCGAACGCTGGTCGATGCCGGTGCAGGCGCTGCGCTCGTGAAGGGCGGTCATCTTGCAGGCGATTACGTCGTGGACGTTTTGTTTGATGGCAAGAATCTTCAGGAATGGCGTCGACCGAAAGTACGCACGACGAGCACACACGGTACGGGCTGCACGCTGTCTGCGGCGATTACGGCGGGGCTTGCCAGAGGATTTCCACTCGAGCGAGCGGTGACAGATGCACTCGAGTACGTGAGTCGTGCAATTGCGAGTGCGCCAGGCATCGGCGCGGGCCACGGACCGCTGCAGCACGGACTGCCAGGCTCTTCTGGAGCGGAGTCAGGGTAAAGTCAGACGATCTCGAAATCCGGCAGTTTGTCCAGCTCGAGCAGGACGCCACGCACGAGCTTGCCAAATCGTCCCCGTGCCTCGAGCCCGGCCTCAATCACTTCCTCGTGCGAAAGTGGCGCTGCGGACATACCACTCGCGAGGTTCGTGATCAACGAAATGCCGAGAACCTTGAGTCCCATTGCACGCGCAACAAGAACTTCCGGCACCGTGCTCATCCCCACCGCATCAGCACCCAGCTTCTGAAACATCCGCACTTCCGCAGGCGTCTCGTACGTCGGGCCGCTCAGCGCACAATACACGCCGCGCACCATGCGCACGTGCTGCTCGGCCGCCACGCGCTCGACAATCTGCTGCAGCTCGACGTCATACGGGTGCGACATGTCCGGAAAGCGCTCGTCGCCGGGTACGTTGCCGCCGGTCAGCGGATTGCACCACATCAGATTGATGTGGTCATCGATGATCATCAGGTCGCCCGCTCGAAACGATGGATTCAAACCGCCTGCGGCGTTCGTCACCAGCATCGTGCGGGCACCAATCGCGGCCAGTGCTCGAACCGGAATCGTCAATGCTTCGGGCGAATGACCCTCGTAGAGGTGATACCGCCCCTGCAGCGCGACGCATTCGACACCTTCGAGCGTGCCGGCAACCAGCAAGCCGCGGTGTCCCTCGACAGTCACGGGTGCAAATCCTGGAATTTCGGAGAAAGGAATTCGCACGGCATCATCGAGCTCATCGGCAAGCGAGCCGAGGCCAGAACCCAGAATGAGCATGACGCGCGGACGTCGCGTGATGCGTTCGTGCAGAAATGCAATTGTTTCAATCATGGCAACAGTGGTCATTCCCTTACCCGGCCCAGTGCGGCCGGAGCCACCGCTCTGCCGACAACGCCGGCGAGCGCTACAATCGTCAGCACGTACGGAATCATTTCAACGAACTGTGATGGGATTGCCTGCACGCCCTGCAAATGGATCTCCAACGTTTCCGCCGCAGCGAACAACAGGCACGCGAGCCCCGCACGCACGGGATCCCATCGTCCAAAGATCATTGCTGCAAGTGCGATGTAGCCGCGGCCCGCGGTCATCTGGTCGGTGAACTGGTGCTGGTCGAGCGCCAGGTACACGCCGCCCAGCGAGGCGAGGAGCCCGGAGAGGAGGACGGCGATGTAGCGGACTGCATTCACACGAATGCCGACACTCTCTGCTGCCTCGGGGTGCTCGCCAACAGCGCGCACCCGCAGCCCGAAGCGCGTGCGGTACAGCACCCACGCAACGAGCGGAATGGACAACAGTCCGAGCCACACGAGGGGATTGTCCAGCGAGCCGAGCACACTGCTCGACGTTCCGCCCAGGCCGGCAACGCGCGCTGAATTCGATGAGCTGCCGAATGCGAAACGCAGAAAGAATCGCGTTACGCCGACGGCGAGAAGATTGATCGCAATGCCGACAATGACCTGGTCAGCGCGGTAGCGAATCGTCGCGACAGCGTGAATCAGTGCGAAGAGAAGTCCGCCAAGCAGGCCGCACAGCACCCCGATCCACGGACTCCCCGTGTAAAAGCTTCCGACAACCGCGCTGAATGCACCCGCCAGCATGAACCCTTCGAGTGTCAGGCTGATGACGCCCGCACGCTCCGCCATGATGCCGCCGGACGCTGCGAACAAATAAGGAATCGCAATGCGCAGTGTCTGGGCGAGGAACGCGAGCAGGATCATGACTCGGCGCCTCCCGCAATGACGGTGGGCGGCTCGAGCGATGTCGTGTCGACGCGCGGCTGCAAAATGCGCGACCGGCGTGAGCGCAACGCGCGGCGCACTTCAGGAACCGACACTGCGACCGCAAGGATCACCAGCGCCTGGAGGACATCGACAATCTGCTTGGGAACGACGGCATGAATCGCGAGACCGCCTTGCGAAAGCGTCGCAAAAAACAGCGCGGCGAACAGGATGCCGAACGGGTTATTGCGCCCGACCAGCGCAACTGCAATTCCGAGGAATCCAGCGCCGCCGGCAAAGCCCTCTTCGTAGTAGTGTTTGTAGCCGAGCACAAAGTTGATGCCGCCGAGGCCCGCGAGCGCACCCGACAGCGTGAGCGCGCGAAACCACATGTTGCTGACGTTCACGCCGCCGTATTCCGCCGCAGCGGGTTGCAGTCCGACGGCGCGCAGCTCGAAGCCGGCGCGCGTGCGGAACAGATACCAGCGAAGCAGGACGGCCGCAGCGACTGCGATCAAAATTGTCAGGTTGGCGGCAGAGCCGTGGAACGCGGCAAAAAAGCTCTCGAGGCGCGGCACGCCACCGGAATGAATCTCGGCGGTGTGCAGTGTTTCGGAGTGGAGGCGCACCGTGATGTAGTAGTTGAGGAGCGCCAGCACGATAAAGTTCAGCATGATTGTCGTGATGACTTCATGGGCGCCGAACCGAGCCTTCAACGCGCCCGGCACTGCACCGACGACGGCGCCACCGAACGCTGCTGCGGCCATGCACAAAATGATTGCGACAATCCCGGGCGTGGCTGCAGGCAGTGCGATGCCGATCAACGCAGCCACGAATCCGCCCGCAGCGAGCTGACTTTCTGCGCCAATGTTGAACACACCGGCGCGCAGACCGATGGCGACAGCCATTCCGGTGAACGCAAGCGTCGTAGCCTTGTAGAGCACCTGGCCGAGGCCGTAGCCATTTCCCCACGTACCCTGCAACAGCATGCTGTACACGGCCGCAGGCTGCTGGCCGAACACGAGAATCAACAGGTCGCCGGCGAGGAGCGCGACCAGCAGTGCGACAACCGGCGGAAGGAGCGCTTCCTCGATCTGCGTACGACGCCGGTCGCGATCGACCAGCCTCTGCTGTGTGATGGTCGGCTGCGCGCTCACGACTTGTCCTCCGCGGCGCCCGTCATGTAGCGGCCGAGAATTTCCTCATCGGCTTCGGCGCGCGGCAGGACCGCGACAATGCGCCCGCCAAACATCACTGCAATGCGATCCGACAGCGCAAAGATCTCGTTCAGGTCTGCGGACACGAGCAGCACTGCCTTGTCCAGCGCGCGTGCTTCACGCAGCTGCTCGTGAATGAATTCGATAGCGCCCACATCCACACCGCGCGTTGGCTGCGCCGCGAGCAATACCGAAAACGCACGGCCCATCTCGCGTGCAATCACGATCTTCTGCTGATTGCCGCCGGAGAGCGCGCGCGCCGGCACAGTCGGATCCGTCGGACGAATGTCGAACTGCGCGATTTTCGTCCTGGCATTCTCAGCAATGCGTTCCCGCGCGAGGACACCGACGCGCGATGCAAAGTCATCCTGCACGCCGAGAATCAGGTTATCGGAAATACTGTAATCGAGGATCAGGCCACGCAGGTGACGGTCTTCCGGAATGTGGGACATGCCGGCGCGGGCACGCCCCTTCGCAGACATGCGCGTAATATCGGCTTTGCCGAGCAGGATTTTCCCGGATGTGACGGGACGCAGACCTGCAATCGCCTCGACCAGCTCCGTCTGTCCGTTCCCCTCGACGCCTGCAATCCCAACGATCTCACCTGCGGCGACAGTTAACGAGACATCGTTCACGGCGTCGGCGCGACGCGGCCCCGCAACGACGAGATTGCGCAGCTCGAGTCCAACAGCCTGCGTCGGACGCGCCGCCACGGGCGCAGGCGGGTTTCCACCTGCGAGCGTGACATCGCGGCCGACCATCGCGCGAGCAATTGCTGCAGGCGTCGTCTCGCGTGTCGACATGCGCTGTACGGTCACACCGTGACGCATGACCGTCACCGTGTCCGAGATCGCCATCACTTCATCGAGCTTGTGCGTGATCAGAATGATCGTGCCGCCATCGTGCCGAACCCGGCGCAGCACGCCCCACAGG
>JBBQYT010000154.1:0-5995 GCA_038208385.1 Longimicrobiales bacterium
TCCTGTGTCAAAAAACGGCTCCCCATTTCCGGGGAGCCGTTAGCAGAATCAAACTTCGCCGAGTGCATACCGTACGAAGCGTCGTACCACAATATTTTCGCCGGTTTTCGTCGACACCTCCGTGACGAGATCCTTCACCGACTTGTCCGGATCCTTCACGAACTGCTGATCGAGCAGCGCGTTGTCGGCATAAAACTTCTTGAGCTTGCCCTCGACGATCTTGTCGTGAAGCGCTTCAGGCTTGCCTTCGTTCTTCACGATCTCGCGAAACACCGCGCGTTCGCGCTCCACGACATCCGCAGGAATCTGGTCGCTGCTCACTGCAAGCGGATTCGCCGCCGCAATGTGCATCGCGAGATCCTTCAGGAGCGACTGGAACTGATCGGTACGCGCCACGAAGTCCGTCTCGCAGCCTAGCTCGATCATGACCCCAATCTTGCCGCCCATGTGGATGTAGCTGCCGATGCCGCCTTCACGCGTCTCACGGTCCGCACGCTTTGCAGCCTTGGCAGAACCCTTCGCACGCAGGATGTCGATCGCCGACTCGATATTCCCGTCCGCCTCTTCAAGCGCCTTTTTACATTCCATCATTCCGGCGCCCGTGCGCTCGCGCAGCTCTTTTACTTCTGCAGCACTGATTGCCATCTCAGAGATCCTCTGTGTCTTTAGTGTTGGGCGTTGATCTGAACGTCTTTCGTCTTTCGTTTTTCGTTCTGTTATCGTGTCGGTGCTTTGAGACGATAGACGATAGACGATAGACGGATAGACGAACTTAAGAAAAAGCGCCGCAGGCTGCAGTGGCAGCGCTGCAGCGCTTCCAGGCGCTGAGCGAAACACTTCGAGGGGCTTACGCCTCCTCGGGCTCTGCCCCCTCGACTTCTTCTTCGCCATCGGCGCGCAACGTGGCAATTGCCTCCGGGCGCGGACGACGCTTGCGGCGCGGACGACGACGCTTGCCGCGATCTTCCGTCGATGTCTCCTCCACCAAACCACCCTCGGTCGAGTAACTCGATGATTCAACCTCGTCCGCACGACGACGAGCATCCGGCGGCAGCTCGCGACGCGCCTGCTCGATCGCATCGGCAATGGCACCCGTGATCACGGACACCGACCGTATAGCATCGTCGTTGCCGGGAATCGGGTAGTCAATGCGATCCGGATCGGCATTCGTATCCGCGATTGCGATCACCGGAATGCCAAGCTTGTTCGCTTCCTGCAGCGCGATCGTTTCCTTCTTCGCATCGACGACGAACAGTGCGCCAGGCAGACGCGCCATGTCCTTCACGCCGGCCAGGTACTTGTTCAGCTTCTCGCGCTCACGCGACAGAAGCAGCTGTTCCTTTTTCGTATAGAACTCGTACGCGCCTTCATCAATGCCGCGCTCGAGGTCCTTCAGACGCCGAATCTGCTTCTTCATCGTCGTGAAGTTGGTGAGCATGCCGCCCAGCCAGCGCTCCGTTACAAAGAACCCGCCGCAGCGTGCTGCTTCCAGCTCGACGATCGGACGAAGTTGCCGTTTCGTGCAGACAAACAGCACGCGCTCACCCTGCAGCGTAACATCGCGCACGGCGTGCTGTGCCTCTTGAAGCGCCTGCAGCGTCTTCTTCAGGTCGATGATATGAATGCCGTTGCGAGCCGCGAAGATGTATTTGCGCATCTTCGGGTTCCAACGGCTGCTCTGGTGACCGAAGTGGACACCCGCTTCCAGAAGGTCTTTGATCTGCGTTTCAGCCATTCGCTCGTTCCTGATGGTTTTGGGGTTGAGCCTCCACTGCCGTCATTCATTCGGCTCGCCCCGAAATGGGGACCCCGGCCGAATGTCAGGCAGTGTGAGAATTTTCGTGTCTCGTGGCGCGTGGCTAGTGTCTCGTTACAAAACCACGAGCCACGTGACACGAGCCACGTCTTTTTCTTAACGCTTGCTGAACTGAAAGCGCTTGCGTGCACCTGGACGGCCGGGCTTCTTACGCTCGACCTCGCGCGGATCGCGCGTCAACATGCCCTTTTCGCGCAGTGTCTTGCGCAGCTCTTCATCCAGCTTTACCAACGCGCGGGCAATGCCGAGACGGACAGCACCGGCCTGGCCGGTCGTGCCGCCACCGTCGACGTTGATCTTGATGTCGAAGCGGCCCTGCTGCTGCGTCGCGATCAGCGGCTCCTGCACGTGCTGCTGGTTGGAGAGACGCGGGAAGTAGTCGCCGAGCGTGCGGCCGTTGACGGTCCACGTGCCTGTGCCCGGTGAGAGCCAGACGCGTGCGACGGAACGCTTGCGGCGTCCGAGTCCGTGTAGTTGATCTGCCATTCCTTAGATCTCCATGACGTCAGGCTGCTGCGCCTCGTGCGGATGCTCGGGACCAGCGTAAACCTTCATCTTCTTGCGCATGAGACGGCCGAGATTGTTCTTCGGCAGCATGCCCTTCACCGCGAGGTCGATCACCTTTGTGGGCGTCTCCTCGATCATCTGGCGGAAGGGAATGTGCTTCTCGTGACCCATGTAGCCCGTGTACTTGAAGTAGGTCTTCTTCTCGGCCTTGTTGCCCGTCAGGCGGACCTTCTCGGCGTTGATGACGACCACATAGTCACCCACATCGAGATGCGGGGTGAACATGGGCTTATGCTTCCCGCGCAGGATCTTGGCGATTTCACTCGCAAGTCTGCCGAGGACTTTGTCTTCCGCATCCACCACATACCAGCGGCGTTGGATGTCGGACATCGCAGGATTATACGTTTTCATTGGTATTCATCATATGGAAACACAGGTGCCCCGCTATGCGGGGCAGCTTTAAAGGATATCCTTGGGGCGCTCGGCTGTCAAGGCGGTGAGACAAGCTTTTTTGACGGCGGGAGAGGCGGTATCCGCCTCTCCCGGCGCGACCTACATCCCGAGGAATGTCTCCAGGAATCGCGAACGCGATGCGTGACGCAGCCGGACCAGTGCCTTTTCCTTGATCTGGCGTACTCGCTCGCGGGTGATGCCGAGAAGCGAGCCGATTTCTTCGAGGGTCATGGCGTCCGTGCCTTCGAGGCCAAAGTACAGGCGGAGCACTTTCGCTTCGCGTTCCTTCAAGGTGCCGAGGGCTTCCTCTATCGTCATGGAGAGCGCGCGCTCGTAGGTCTCGTCGTCGGGGCCGGGTGAAAACTGGTCGGGCAGGTAGTCCAGCAGTCGGTTGTCCTCGCCCGGGCTGAGGGGTGCATCGAGCGAGAGGTGCGACTGCGATATGGCGAGGGTTCGCTGGACTTCTTCGTGTGAGATATCCAGCTCATCGGCGATTTCTTCGACAGTGGGCTCGCGACCGAGCTCCTGGAGGAGAGCCGACGATCGCTTGCCGATCCGGTGGAGCGCGCCAGCCCGGTTCAGCGGTACACGGACGATGCGGCTCTGCTCGGCCAGTGCCTGCAGTATCGCCTGTCGAATCCACCAGACGGCGTAGGAGATGAACTTGATGCCCTTCGTCTCGTCGAACTTATGTGCGGCGCGAATGAGTCCGAGGTTGCCCTCGTTGATCAGGTCACCGAGCGCGACGCCCTGGTTCTGATATTTTTTCGCCACCGAGACGACGAATCGGAGGTTTGAGCGCACGAGCTTGTCGAGCGCCTCTCCATCCTTGATGCGGATGCGCTGGGCAAGGTCGATCTCGTCCTCACGGGTGAGCAGCGGGTACTGGCTGATCTCCTTGAGGTACTGATCGAGTGAGCTCTCTTCGTACATCCCTCTACGGGTCGTGGTAAAGCTCATACAAGGCTCCGTGAATGCGACGGAGTGGAGGGTAACCGCAGAAGCGCGGTCGATCTATGGTAAAGACGATCCCGCAGTGGGCGAGCCACAGCGTTCACAAGAATTCAGCGCACGGAGCCGCCAATGCGGCCCCAGCGAATTTGTGTGAGCCAGGGGATAGAGCTGAGAGAGTTGGCGTCGAAAGAATAGTATACGAAGATTGGCGACCCCTTCATAGCCGGCCTGTCGACGAACCCCCAATACCTGGAATCCTCCGAGTCATCGCGATTATCGCCGAGCACGAAAAACTTGTCTGTCGGTACGACGATGGGTCCCCAGTTGTCGCGACTGGGATGACAGTTGCTGCGATCGGTGCCGCGCGGCAGGAATAGACACTGCCAGTTCATGCTGGGAACGTAGACGTCGTTGTCGAAATCGGTGTATTGCGCGTACGAGCGCTCATCCAGCGTATCGCCGTTCACGATGAGCAGCTTGTGGCGCATCTCGACAGCATCGCCGGGCAGGCCGATGAGTCGCTTGACGTAGTTCTTGTCGGGCTCGTGCGGCGGTATGAAAACGACGATATCGCCGCGATGCGGCTCTCTGATCGCCGGCAAATGTACGTTGGTGCCGGGGACCTGCGAGCCGTAGAGCGCCTTATTTACGAGAAGAAAATCACCGACGCGGAGTGTTTTTTCCATGCTGCCGGTGGGAATGCGAAAAGCCTCGACCACAAAGGTGCGAATGATGAGGAAGAGGCTGAATGCGACGAGGATGGATTTGGTCCACTCCCAGACCCAGCGCAGTGCGGAAATACCCATGCGTGTGCGTGAGGGCGTCTCTTTGTGCTGCGCTGCTGCTTCGGCTCCATCAGAATTCAACGACACGACAACACCAATCCCCCGCGAAACTGAGGCGCGTTCCAATCGTAGGAAAATATCGACATAGATCTGCTGGGTGACATGGCTTTCGTGCGGGTAAAAAGACTTTAACGGATTCCGCCAAACTGCGCTAGTCCCCTTGCACGCCCGGACTTACAACCAGCCCGCCCCCTGTCCCAAATCAATATGGCGAGGCCTCGTAATTGTCGATCTGGGCGCGTTGTAGTTTACCGGAATAATCCACGTACGCGACCTTCGTTTCCGAATAGAATTCGTACACTTCCCAGCCGCCCTCACGGTGTCCATTGCCTGTCTTTTTGACGCCACCAAACGGTAAATGCGCTTCCGCGCCGATCGTCGGCGCATTCACGTACGTGATGCCGTTGTCGAGCTCCTGGATGGCCCGGAACGCGGACCGCACATCGCGCGTGTAGATCGAGCTCGAGAGGCCGTAGTCCACTTCGTTGTTGACGGCGATAGCTTCATCAAGAGTGGAAAAGCGAATCACACTCAGCACGGGCCCGAACACTTCCTCACACGCCAGCCGGCTGCCCGGACGCACACCCGCGAGAATCGTGGGCTCGAAGAAGAACCCCTTGTCGAGACCTTTTCCAGTGGCGCGCCGGCCGCCGACCAGTACCTGATCGCCTTCGGCGCGCGCAACTGCTACGTAGGCAGTCACCTTGTCGAGCGCATCCTGGTTGATGAGCGGTCCCACTTCCGTGTTCTTGTCCAAGCCGTTTCCGAGGCGAAGCTTTTTTACGCGCGCGACGAGCTTCTGGATGAATGCATCGTGGATGTCGTCGTGGAGCAGCAGGCGGCTCGTGGCGGTGCAACGCTGGCCTGTGGTGCCGAATGCGCCCCACAGCACACCGTCGATCGCCAGATCGATGTCCGCATCAGGCATTACGATTTGAGCGTTCTTGCCGCCCATCTCGAGGGACAGACGCTTGTGCATCTTGCCGCACACCTGGCCGATGCGCGAGCCGGTAGAGGTCGAGCCCGTGAATGAAATGACAGGAATGTCGGGATGTTCGACGATGGCTGCGCCGATGTCTTCGCCTCTGCCGTGCAGCAGCTGGATGACGTCCGGTGGCAGCCCCGCTTCGATCAGCAGCTCGACAAACAACGTCGCTGTCTCGGGCACATCTTCGGCCGGCTTGAAGATCACGGAGTTTCCGCAGATCAGTGCTGGAAACATCTTCCACGTCGGGATTGCGAGCGGGAAGTTGAATGGCGTAATCAGCCCGCACACGCCGATCGGGCGTCGATACGTCATCGCCCACTTGTCGGACAGCTCGCTCGGCACAGTGTGGCCGAACAGACGGCGTCCTTCCGTCGCTGCATAAAACGCCGTGTCGATGCCTTCCTGCACATCGCCGCCGGTTTCTGCAAGCAC
>JBBQYT010000155.1:0-5991 GCA_038208385.1 Longimicrobiales bacterium
ACCGGCAAACCAACTTCTGCCGCGTGCTTGCGCTGTTGTGCTTCCGAGCGCGTCGGCAGTGCGAACAGGCGGATGAAGCCTGCTGCATCGGCCTGATCGTAGCCGCCGCTTTCGTCGAACGACGACAACGCCTGATCATACAGCGCGAACGGACTCCAGCGACCTGCAATGATCACGTTGCCTTTGTACAACTTCAGACGAACGCGACCCGTCACTCGCTCCTGCGTGCGGTTCACCATCGCATCGAGCGCCTCGCGCTCCGTCGACCACCAGCGTCCTTCATACACGAGGTCCGCGTAGCGCAGCGCCTGCTGATCCTTGAGTGCAAGCGTGCGGCGATCGAGCACGAGCTGCTCGAGCTCGCGATGCGCCGCGTACAGCAGCGTGCCGCCCGGTGTCTCGTACACACCGCGTGACTTCATCCCGACGAGTCTGTCTTCGACGATGTCGATGCGGCCGATTCCATTCTCACCGGCGATCTCATTGAGCAGAGTGAGGAGTGCAACCGGTCCGAGCTGTTCGCCATCGACTGCAACCGGATAGCCGGCATCGAACGAAATATCGATGTACGTGGCCTTGTTGGGCGCATCTTCCGGTGACTTACTCAACAGGAACAGGCTCTCCGGCGGCTCGAAGCCGGGATCCTCGAGCGGTCCGCCTTCGTGCGACACGTGCCAGATGTTGCGATCGCGCGAGAAGATCTTTTCCTTCGTCGCGGTGATCTCGAGTCCGCCGCGCGCTGCTGCATATGCGAGCGCATCATCACGCGACTTGATGTCCCACTCACGCCACGGCGCGATGATCTTGAGCTTCGGCGCAAATGCAGCGTAGCTCAACTCGAATCGTACTTGATCATTGCCCTTGCCGGTGCACCCGTGGACGAGCGCATCTGCACCAACCTGCAATGCAACCTCCGCCTGGCGGCGTGCAATCACGGGCCGAGCCATCGACGTCCCGAGCAGGTACTTGCGTGCGTAAATCGCGCCGGCGCGCAGCGTCGGCCAGATGTAGTCGCGCACGAACGTCTCGCGCAGATCTTCGACGATGCAAGCATCGGCACCCTGACGCATCGCCTTGGCCTCGAGACCATCCAGCTCTTCCGCCTGGCCGACATCGCCGGCCATGCACACGATGCTGGCACCGTAGTTTTCCTTCATCCACGGCACGATGATGGACGTGTCCAATCCGCCGGAATATGCGAGCACGACCTTGAGCGGCATCTACGACCTCCTATCGATGTTCTCGCCAATATCACGAACAACCGCGATCTCGGCACATGTTGAAGCCCTCACGCAACCGGTACAATCGGCTGCGATCTTTTGCGGGAACTCCGCGATCTTCACCGTTCTGAATCCGAGCTTGTGAAAGAACGGCTCCTGCAACGTCATGGCGAATACGCGCTTGACACCAAAGTCTACGGCTTCATCCAGCAGTGATTGCACGATTGCGCGGCCAATGCCTTTGCCGTGCGCTCGCTCATCGACAGCGAGCGCGCCAATCTCGGCGAGGTCTGCGGAGTAGAGGCGGAGTGCGCCACACCCGACAATGCCATCCGTGTCGACTGCAACAGTGAACTCGCGTATCGTGCGATAGATCTGCTCTTCACTGCGCGGCAGCACGAGCCCGCGCTGCACGAATGTATCGAGCAACGGCACGATCTCTTTTACGTCATCGATCCGGCCGGGACGCAGCAGCGCAATGCCCGATGCGATCGCTGCAGGCGATCCAAGACGGATGCCCTGCTGCGTGATCGACAGCGGCGACCGTACGCTGCGGGGCTCAATTACGTTGTGACGTTCCCGGCGCGCGACGATTTTCTTCATGCCAGCACAGCCTGAAGGATCGTGAGACCGCGCTGCAGGTCCTTGTCGCTGATTGTAAGCGGCGGAAGCAGGCGAATCACCTTTTCTCCGGCAGAGATGATCAGCAAACCCTCTTCGAGTGCCTTTGCAACGCGTGGCGCGACCGGCTCGTGCAGCTCGACACCAATCATGAGTCCGACACCCCGCACATCCGCAACGACATTACCCGACATCAGCGGCTTCAATGCCGCCATCATGCGCTCGCTCTTGCTGCGCACACTCGCGAGCAGCGACGGATCCGACAAACGACGCAGCACTTCGAGTGCAACCGTGCAGACAAATGGTCCGCCGCCGAACGTCGTGCCGTGATCCCCCGGATGCATGACTGCGGCAATGCGATTCGTCAGCAGCACTGCACCCATTGGGAGACCGCCGGCGATCGGCTTTGCAATCGTCATGATGTCCGGCACAACACCCATCTGCTCGTGCGCGAACAGTGAGCCCGTGCGACCGACGCCGCACTGAATTTCATCGAAGATCAAAACCGCATTCGCTTCATCCGCAACCTGACGGAGCGCCTGCATGAACTTCGGCGACATCACGTTCACGCCGCTCTCGCCCTGGATGGGCTCGATGATGATTGCTGCGGTGCGCTCTGCAGAAACAACCGCGCGCAAACCGGCAATGTCCTCAGGCTTCACGAAATGTACGCCCGGCATGAGCGGCTCGAACGGCGCGCGATACGCAGGCTTGTCCGTCGCCGCGAGTCCACCGAACAGACGGCCGTGGAACGAGCCGTTGAACGCAACGATCTCGTGCTTCGCGCCGCCGCCGATTTCACGCGCATAGCGACGCGCAAACTTGAATGCACCCTCGACAGCCTCGATGCCCGAGTTGCAGAAAAACACCTTGTCGGCGAATGTCTTTGCAACGAGCTGTGCTGCAAGCTGCTCACCGGGCTCCGTACGATACAGATTCGATGTGTGGATGAGACCCGTCTCGAGTGCAGCCAGGATGGCGGCGTGCACGCCCGCATCGGCGTAGCCGAGCGCGTTCACCGCAATGCCTGCAGCGAAGTCGAGATACTCGCGGCCGTCTTCCGCGATCATTGTCGAGCCACTGCCACCGATGAATAGCGGTTCAGCACGTCGGTAAACGCCGAGCAATGGAGAGTCCGCAGTTGCGGAAGCACTCTTTTGTTCTGTTACGCCAGTCTCCATCAGCGTACTCATGCGCCCACCTCCACAGCATCGCGCAACGCGGTGCCAGCTGAATTGTCTATGAGCATCTCGAGACCGCCAATGCGTACGCACGAAACACCCGCACGCAATGCAGCGATCGCCGCTTCCACTTTTACTGCCATTCCCCCACGTGCAATACCCGATTGAATCATCCCGATCGCATCAGGCACGTTCAACGATGCGACTGTCGATACGCCATCGTGCACGCCAGGAACGTCCGTCAGGAACAACAGCTCCGAAGCACCCATCTGTGCGGCAACTGCCGTCGCCACTTCATCCGCATTCACGTTCAATGCACCGCCATCCGTGCCGCGCGAGATCGGCGACATGACGGGCGTGAGCCCGAGCTCGAGCAAAGATCCGAGCAGCTCGACGCGCACCGTGTCGATAGTGCCAACGCGGCCGAGCGCCCCACCATCGCGCGGAGATGCAACCAGCAGCGACGCATCCTCACCCGAGATACCAAGCGCATCGACACCGGCTGCAACCAACGCCGACACGATGCGCTTGTTGATTCGTCCGGACAAAACCATTGCGGCCACGTCGAGCGCTTCGGGCGGCGTCGCACGCCGGCCGTTCACCCACTGCACCGGCACTGCGAGACGCTCCGACAACGCACTGATCTCCGGGCCGCCGCCGTGCACGAACACCAGCGGATGTGCCGACTGCGCGACCACTCCCGCGAGACGGCCCAGCCAGTGCGGATCCGCGAGGGCGGCGCCGCCGATTTTGACGACCCTCACGCCCTTCACAGCGGCAGGCCTTCGGTCTCGTCAAACCCGAACATCAGGTTGGCGTTCTGAACGGCTTGCCCGGCCGCTCCCTTTACGAGATTGTCGAGCGCCGCAACCACGATCAGCAGCGGCGAGCCCGCATTCTCCACTTCCGAAAAACCAATCGAAACTACGTTCCGGCCGACGACATCCTTGAGCGAAGGCAATGCATCGTGAATCTCGACGAACGGCTCGTCGGCAAATGTGCTCTGCCACAACTCCACCGCCTCGGCGACCGACAGCTGCTTCGACAGCGGCACGTACATCGTCTCCAGAATTCCGCGACGGACCGGCAACAGGTGCGGCGTGAACACGAACGACGGCGCACCATGGCCATTCAGTCGGCCGAGGCCTTTGCCGATCTCCGGAACGTGGCGGTGCTTGTTGCCGACGCCGTACGCCTTATAGTCCTCGGCAACTTCGCCAAACAGCAGGTCCCGCTTGGCAGACCGCCCGGCGCCCGTCACACCAGATGCTGCGTCGATGATGACCGGGCGCGTGCGATCCAGAAGATCGGCGCGGATCACCGGCGCCAGGCCGAGAATGATGCCCGTCGGGTAGCAGCCCGGATTCGCAACGAGCTGGGCAGCCTTGATCTCCGAGCGCCACAGCTCCGGCAAACCGTAGATCGCACCACTTTCACCCTCGCGCATGTCGGCGGACAGGTCGACCACGCGGGCGCCGGCCTCGCGCGCGCGCGCTACCCACGCCGCAGACTCCCCGGTCGGAAGACACGAGAACACAATATCCACCGAGCCCAACGGCGCCTCGCCCGCGTGCACGTACTTCAGGCGCATGCCCGGGACCGGCTTCCCGGCTTCGGCCTCCGACGTCGCAAATGCAAGCGAGAAAAGCGGATGGCGTCCAAGCAGGCCGACCAGCTCCTGGCCGGTATAGCCTGTTGCACCAATGATTCCGGCGGCGACAGAGTGTTTATTCAGTTCCATTGAATATTTATACATGAAATCCCATCCGAAATCAAGTGGTGGGACTCCAAGGGGCACAACGACTTGTACGGGGATTTCGGGGGTCGGAATTGTAACAATGGCCTGCAGGTAGGAAATACAGCTTTCGAGGGGGCTAGTCGTGCTCTCCTGCGAGCTCTTCGATGCGGCGCCGGACTTCCTCGAGATGGGCGGGATCGCGAAGGATGATGAGGATAGTGTCGTCGCCAGCAAGGGTGCCGATGACTTCGGGCCATTCTTCCCAGTCGAGCGCTTCTGCGACGGGCTGTGCACCGCCGACGAGGGTTTTCACGACGAGGAGGTTGAGTGAGCCTTCCACTCCGACAAAGAGGATCGGGAGGAGTCGGAGCAATGCCGGAGACTTCTCCCAGGCCTCGGGTGGCATCACGTAATGCGTACCACCCTCAGCGTCCGGGACCTTGATCAGGCGAAGCTCGCGGATGTCGCGCGAGACGGTGGCCTGGGTCACGTCAAAGCCGCGCCCCAGGAGGTGCTCGCGCAGCTCATCCTGGCTGAAGATCCGGTTTTCCTGCACGAGTTGTTGAATGACCTCGTGTCGTCCCTGTTTACCCAAAGCCTCAGCTCCCAAATCCGGGGATCACGTAAACGTAGCCGAGCACTCCGCCGTAGAGTGCGTGGGCGAAGATGACGCCCGGAGGTGTAAAGAGCCCGAACCGCCAGCCGAAAATGCCGGGGTCGCGCGGCACGCCCGTGCAATGTGCCTGCGCCGTGATGATCGGGAGCGCTAGCCCGGCAAGAATTCCGTGCGCCGCGCCGAGCCCGGCACCGAACAGAATGTCCGAGCGTCCGACCATCTCGAAGATCACGCCGTAGATCAGTGGCAGTATGACGCCGCCGATGCCGAAATGCAGCGCGGTGCCGACGAGTCTGCTGCTGACACTATCGGCGCTGTTGGCGAAAAAACAACCGAGCACACGCACCGGACTCAGGCGCGTGACGCCAAATCTTCGAGCGGCAAATGCGAGCCACGTAACTGCGATCGTCCCGGTAAAACCGGCCCAAAGCAGAAGCGGCCAGGAAAGGTCCATGCGTTCGTTCGTTTTGGATGCAAAAACAGTGGGAGTCGGAGCGGAAGGTAAGCAGCCGCAGGATTGGCCGCCACGGCCCGTCTATCGTTGAGCGTCCAGCGTCTATCGTCTATTGAGCGGCAGACGATAGACGATAGACGATAGACGATAGACGTCTTTTC
>JBBQYT010000156.1:0-5961 GCA_038208385.1 Longimicrobiales bacterium
TCCGTGTGTTCAGCGGCGTCGCCGCGGCCGCTCCGACTACCCGGTAGAGGCACGCGACGGTGAACGGAATTTAGCGCTTGGTCCCATGCGTTTTCGCGGGTTCCTGCTCCTTCTGCTCCTGATTCCGTGCGCCTCATCGGCGCATGGCCAGGAGCGTAGCCCCGCGAGCCCTCCCGATTCGACTTTCCTTCGTCTCGGTCTGGAGCTGATACCGCCACCCTTCGGGGTGACGTTCCCCGGCACGCCCGGACTGGACGCGCTGTGGCTCCGTCCGCGCTTCACCGACTGGGTGCACGAGTGGGACCGCGGCGCTTCCAAACGGCTCGCTGACAGCCGGTCAGCACTTCTTCACGTCGTCACGTCCGCGCCGCCGGCACTCGCGCCACTCGTCGTCGTCGATACCTCGAAGCATCTGCCGTTCAACGTCATGTCCGCCGCCGACACCGGCAAAGCCGCAGTCAATAATCCGTTTTCGGGTGTGCTCGGGAGCTACGCCAACGTCGGCATGCAGGTGCAGGGCAGAGGCGAGCTCGGTGGCGCGTGGCAGCGCTATCATCCGTGCGACCCGAGCGTGCAGTTCACCTGCAGTCCGGGCCTCTTTCCGCAGCTCAAGCCCGACATGCAGTTCGGCGTGCGCGTCGGCGGCACGATCTCGAATCGCGTCCACATCAACGTCGACTACGATCAGCGGCGCGAGTTCGATGCCGCGAACAACATTAACGTCTACTACCAGGGACTCGAGGATGAAGTTCTCCAGCGGCTCGAGGTAGGCGATGTTTCGATTCGGCTCCCGTCGTCGCGATACCTCACCGAAGGGATTCCGTCGGGAAACTTCGGCTTCAAGGCAACAGGCCAGGTCGGACCGATCGATTTTCAGACCGTCTTTGCACAACAGCGCGGCGATTTGTCGACGCGCGAGTTTCGTCTCGGCGGACAGGTAGGCGCCAATTCGACGACTGCGCTCGTCCAGGATGCTAATCTTACCGTCGACGATGTCCAGTACGTGCAGGGCCAGTTCTTTTTCGATGTCGATCCAGCGAGGATCACGAACGCGCCGCACATCAACATTCTCACAATTCGCTCGAGCGATGCACCCGCGAGCGTCCGTCCATCGCCGGGCGTTGCAGTCCAGGTATTTCGCGACGAACGCCCATCGATTCAAAACCAGCAGCAACAGGCCCAGCTCGGTTATTTCCTCGCCGATGCAACGAGCGCGGATGGCAAGCTCAAGCACAGCGGATTGTTCCGTCGTTTGACGCCAGGCGATGACTACCAGGTCCATTCGAGCGGATTGTGGTTGATGCTGCGCGCGCCGTTGCGCACGGATGAAGCCATCGCCGTTGCGTACGTCACCGAGAGCGGAGACAGCATCGGCAAGCTCAATCCGGAACGCGTGCCCGCTGGCACATCGCCTGTGTTGCGACTCATTCGTGGACCCAGTGCGATCCACCAGCCCGGCACACAAACATGGGACTACGAGTTGCACGATGTGTATCGGGTCGACAGCTCGAACGGCGTCGATCCGACAAGCGTCACACTCACGGTTTCGCTCGGCGAAGTGAGCGGCGGCAAGACGTTCGTCGACTACAATGCGCAGCGCCTGACGTTCCTGAAGCTGTTTGGTCTCGACGACGATCCGCCGGCCGAGCAGATCGATGTCGCGCAGATCTTCCAGCCCGCGCAGGCCAACATCGGCAATCCAACGCAGCAGGCGAAGATCAATGGCACGTACGTCGTGTTTCCGACACTGCGCCCTTTCCTCGATCCGCCGCCACTCCGCAGTGGCGGCTTCAGCGCAACCGACACAAAGCTCGCGCTCGGGAACAGTGCAAACGATGCGATCTACAACAATCCCGATCCCGTCGTGCGCGAAGGCAGTGGCCGCTTCCGCTTGAACTTTGCATACCGCGTGAAAGCGGACGGCCTCGTATCACAATTCAATCTTGGTGCGCTCGGAATTCGCGAAGAGAGTGAAAAAATCACGGTTGGTGGCGTGCAGCTCACGCGCGGCAAGGACTATTCGATTGATTACGATGTCGGCGCCGTCACGCTGACGAATGCACCCGCGCTGTTCGGTACGAATCCGGACGCGGAAATTCGTGCGACATGGGAGCAGAAAGCTCAGTTCCAGATTGCACCGACCAGCGTATTCGGCATGAATGCACGCTATCTGCTGGGCAAGCGCGGCGAGCTGAACTTCATGGGTTTGTATCAGGGTGAAAAAACGCTGAGCTCGCGGCCGACCCTCGGCGTCGAGCCGGGTGCAATTTTCCTGGGCGGGGCGAGCGGACGCGTGGACCTGGGCGGTGCGCTCCTCGATCGCGTGCTGTCACACGTCCCGGGACTCCGCATGAACGGCGTGTCTGCAATCAATCTCACCGGCGAGATGGCGCTGTCGCTGCCGAATCCGAACACGCGCGGCCTCACGTATGTCGATGACTTCGAGTCGACGGACGATTTGCCTCTGGCACTGGACCGCACGTCATGGAAGCTGGGCTCGAAACCCGACCTGCCTGACGGCGCCGAAAACGTGCTGCCGCTGCCGCTCGGCGTTTCCACTGCAATGCGACTCGTTTGGCAGCACGAATATCTGAACCAGTCGGGCCAGGTTGTCGGACCGCTCGACGCATACCAGCAGATCGATCGCCAGATCACCGTCGCGGGACGCGCATTGCCCGAAACCGCATTGTGGATTGCAGCAGGGGATTCAGCATCGAACGGCGCCAGTAAGAAATGGCGCTCGCTGACAACCGTGCTGTCGAGCACCGGCCGCGACATGACGCGCACCGAATTCCTCGAGTTTTACGTCGGTGGCAACCTCAAGAATGGCTCGCTGATTTTCGACATCGGCAGTGTCGGCGAAGATGCATTTTATTATGATGCAAACGGCCGCACGAACGGCCAGTACCCCAACGGCAAGCAGTGGGGCCTCGGCATACTCGACCAGGAAGCCGACCTCGCCCGGCGCGAAATCTGGAGCGCGGCGCTCGACACACTCGGACTCTGGAATCAGGACTGCACCGGCTCGCGTGATTTGCGCTTCAGGTTTGGCGATCCACGCGCAGACTGCACGCGAGGCAATGGCCAGGTCGACACCGAAGACCTGAGCGGCGATGGCGTGCCCGAGCTCCAGGATGGCGCGTACTTCCGCTACGTCGTATCGATCGGTGCGCTGTCGCCATACCTCGTGCGCGATGCGCAGGGAACCGGCACGAGCTTCCGTCTCTACCGAATTCCACTTCGCAAGTCGGGCGCATTCACGCGCGTTGGCGGTGCAACGGACGGCACGTGGCGATTCATCAAACACCTGCGCATGACACTGACAGGCACGCCGCTCGGTGTCGACACCCTGGTGCTCGCGCGCATGCGACTCATCGGATCGCGCTGGTCCAAACGCGATTCCGTCGGCGTCGTGCGCGGCATCACGAGCGACCTGCCCGGGATTTCCGGCACTGCTGCAAACTTCCAGGTCGGACCCGCAAGCCGTTTGACGGATGGCACGACGTACGTTTCACCGCCCGGTGTAGGCGATCAATTGCTCGACCCGACATCCGTGTTTGGCGCCGGCAGCGTCGAATACAACGAGAAATCACTGCGCCTTGCATTCGACCAGCTCGCGGGCGGTGACCGCGCTGAAGTTTATTTCCGCTATGCACAACAACCGCGCAGCTTTCTGAACTATCGTGCACTGCGCGTGTGGGCGCTCGCGCGCGCAGGCAAGTTCGGTCCGAACGGCGATCAGCGCTTGCTCATCAAAGTCGGCAACGACCCGCGCAACTACTATTTGTATCAGACAAAGCTGCACCAGACGCCACCGAACGGCGTCGTCACACAATCCGATTGGCTGCCGGAGATCGTCATCGATTTCGAGCAGTGGTTCAAGCTGAAAGCACAGGCCGAACAGGCATTGATTACGAGCGCCCCCCCCGTTGGCCAGCCGCTCGTGTTGTGGTCGAGCGACAGCACGTACGCAATCGTCCTCGAAGACCGCGCGCGTGAGCCCAACCTCGCCGCCGTGCGCGAATTGTCATTTGCCGTTTACAACGGCGGCATCGGATTCCAGAAGGGCGAAGTCTGGATCGATGACATGCGCCTCGGTGCTGCAGTGACCGACCCCGGCTTCGCAGGCAACATCAACGTCGATGTGCGCGCTGGCGACTTCATTGCAGCGAACATCTCGTACGCAAACCAGGGCGCGCTCTTCCATCAGCTGAAGCAGGACGCGAGCTATTTGCGCGCCGGCGATTTTGGCTTGAACGCATCGGCAAACCTCGGCAACCTGCTGCCGTCCGGCTGGGGCATCGAAATGCCGCTGTCGATCACGCACTCGCGCAATCTTCTGGATCCGACGTTCCTGCCGAGCACGGACGTGCTCGCGAGCGATCTGCCGGGCCTCAGGCCATCGGGCGGCGCTCAAACGCGCGTCGGCATGACCGTACGCAAACGCACACCGACAGCGAATCCGTGGCTCGGCCTGTTGTTCGACGGCCTCGCATTGCGCGTGGGCTACAACGGCAACAGCGCGGAAGGCGTGACTGCACTCAACGAGACCGGTGGCATCGATGGCGGACTGTCATACCAGCGCAACCTCGGGATGCGCGACTTCGATGCGATGCCGGGCTTCATCGCAGGCGCACTGCGCGCGATCTTCCCCCCAAAAATCCAGAAAAGCGATTTCTTCCGTCGCCTGACGACGGCACGACTGCGCTGGACACCCGAAAACGTTTCGTTCAATACCGGCTACTACAACCAGTACAGCCGCTCGTTTCGATACGATCGAATTCTGCAGCTCGACGGTGACTCCGTCGTAAGACCAATCCTCGCACCGCGCGTCGGTCTCACAAATGACGCGCGCGTGTTGTTCCATCCGTTCCAATCGCTGAGCGGCGACATATCATTTACAAGTGCACGCGACCTGCTCCCGCCGGGAAGAACGTCGCTGCAATCGTATCAGGCGTCTGCAATCACGGCAGCACGTTCGACAGTCGGCGGCGTGGACATCGGCTGGGAGACGGATCGCTCGCTCGGCGCTTCCATGAACTGGCGCCCCGAGATCGCGACGTGGCTACGCCCGAGCTTCGGCTTCACGAATCGTTTCCGTACCGATCGCAACCTGGCATATCTGCAATTGATCACGCAGGGCACCGATACAACGGCACTGCTGCAGCGCGCCTTCCAGGGAGATCGCCAGGTCACGCGCGCCCTCCAGATCGATCCCGCAGGCCTGGCGCTTGCCACGATGGGGCCGCGCAATCCGAAAGCAGGAACGACAGCGCGTGCATTCAACGCATTCATGGCGACGCTCCGCCCGGTCGACCTCTCATGGAACAGCGGCGTCAACTCACAGTTCCAGCGCGCACAATTCGACCCGGGCTTTGGTTACCAGTTCGGTCTCGGCGGATTCAGTGCATTCCAGCAGGTGGGCGGCGACACGGCAGTGTCGTCCGGACTGCGTAACCAGTACCGCGCGCGCAGCGGACTGCTGCTGCCGTACAAGACGCAGGTCGAGTTCGGCATTGACCGATCGACCGCGCTGATCTACAGTCTCGCCGGCGGCGCGCGCAACCAGGCGCAGCGCACGTGGCCCGACGTGCGCCTCACGTGGGGCGACCTCCCGATTCCGCAATGGGTCGCGCGCTTCGTGCCGCGCGCATCGATCTCGACCGGCTATACGGAGACGAATCACTACGACATTTTCGGTTCGGGCGATGTAATCGGTCAGACGCGCAGCGGCATCGAGCGCAGTATTCCAGTCGGCATTCAGCTCGGACTCGGCCGTTCATTCAGCACGAGCTACGCTCTCGCTTATACGCACGGCACAAGCACAGATCCGACCGGCGACGCACAACAGGACGCGACGACGCACACACTCAGCCTGAGCGGCAGCATCAAGCCACCAGCGTCGATGACGAAGAAGTTCAAGCAGCCGCTCACTGCGACGCTCTCGCTCAACCAGCAGGT
>JBBQYT010000157.1:0-5957 GCA_038208385.1 Longimicrobiales bacterium
ACCTGATGTACAAGCACGCGCGCTGAAAAATGCGTGTTGAGAGCGGGGAGCTCGAGCCCGTTGGGATGACATCGGCCGGGATTGGCGCAGGCTGGCTCCTGGGTGACGTCGCGGGCCGGATACCGTGGGCGGACAGCGCGGCTGGCGGCAGGGAGTGGACAACCGCGGGGCGGGGGCCCCCCCAGATCCAAATTCACGGCGGGCTCGGGGCGAATCCATAGCTGCACAGGCCGTAATTGAGTTGAACGGGATTCGGATTGAGAACTGCGAACGGACAATCGAACACTGAACTCCGAATACTGACGTCTTAACACTGACGTCTGAACACTGACGTGTGAACGCACTGAACACCGGGAACATTGCAGCAAACTGAAAGGCGTAGCGCAATGCAGACGAACACAAAGAAGCTCCAACCGTCAGCAACTCGCGTGAGCATTCCACTTGTCGGGATGACGTGCGCGGCGTGTGCGGCGCGCATTCAGCGTACGCTCGAGAAGACTGATGGTGTGAGCGAAGCGGTTGTGAATTACGGCTCAGAGAAGGCGAGTGTGTCGTTCGATCCGTCTCGTACGACACCGGCGATGCTTGTGAGTGCAGTCCGCAGCACCGGGTATGATGCGCGTGTTTCGGAGACAGTGATTCACGTGCGGGGTCTCGAGTACGCCCTGACTGGTGATGTTGTTGCGCGCGAGCTGTTGAAAGTCCCGGGTGTCATTCGCGCCGAAGTCAACCTCGCGAGCCAGGAAGCGCACATTGTGATGTTGCCGCAGACGGCGACGCGCGAGGACCTCGCCGCGGCGGTCGTGCGCGCGGGTTACGGCGTCTCGGAGCCGGTCGAGATCGAGGATCCGATCGAGCGCGAACGTGTGGTGCGTGAGCAGGAGTATGCGGCGTTGCGCCTGAAGGTGATTGTGAGTACGGTCGCGGCAGCGTTGGCGATGCTGTTGTCGATGCCACTCATGCAGGGAATGTCGCATGCGGACCTCTTCGAGCGTGGGATGATGCCGGTATCTCAGCAGCTCGAACGTGCGTTGCCGTGGTTGTATGCGATCGATGCGTCCGTGCTGCGGTGGATGCTGCTTGCGATTACGACGCCGGTATTGGTTTGGGCGGGCAGACAGTTTTTCCGTGGCGCATGGAGTGGCGTGCTGCATCGATCCACCGACATGAACACGCTGATCGCGCTGGGTGCGGGATCTGCGTTCGCGTACAGCGCGCTGGTAACTGTTGCGCCGGGCATCTTTACGCGTGCCGGTCTACCCGCCGACGTGTACTTCGAGGCGGTGGACATGATCATCGCATTGATTCTCGTGGGCAAGTTGCTGGAGGCGCGCGCGAAGGGCCGTACCACGGAGGCGATCCGGAAGCTGGGCAAGCTGCAGCCACGTACAGCGCGCGTCGTGCGCGATGGTAGCGAGCAGGACATCGCGATTGAGCTTGTTGTTGCAGGCGACATTGTCCGCGTCCGACCAGGTGAGCGCATTCCCGTTGATGGTCGGGTGGTGGATGGTGCGAGCGCTGTGGATGAGCAGATTGTGACGGGCGAGTCGGCTCCTGTCGATAAGCGAGCGGGCGCAGACGTGATTGGCGGTACCATCAATGGCAGTGGCAGCTTCCGCTTTGAGGCAACGCGCGTGGGTGCAGACACGACGCTCGCGCAGATCATTCGACTGGTCGAGGAAGCGCAGGGTTCGCGCGCACCGATTCAGCGGCTCGCGGACAGGATTGCCGGAGTGTTCGTGCCGATCGTAATCGGCATTGCGGTGTTGTCGTTTATTGCGTGGCTCGTCTGGGGTCCGCAACCGTCGCTCTTGTACGCGCTCGTTTCATTCGTCACAGTTTTGATCATTGCGTGTCCGTGTGCGATGGGACTCGCAACGCCGACAGCGGTGATGGTCGGCACCGGAGTGGGTGCCGAGCGTGGCGTGTTGATCAAGGGTGGCGAAGCGCTCGAGACCGCGCACAGCATCGACACGATCGTGCTGGACAAGACGGGCACGATCACGGAGGGTCGCGCAGCAGTGATCGAGGTCGTTCCGTCGGATGCGCGGTTGCGCATTTTGCAGCTTGCGGCGGCAGTCGAGCAGTCGTCCGAGCATCCGCTCGGTGCTGCGATTGTACGCGCCGCAAACGATGCGGGAATTGAGATTCGGCATACGGAAGCGTTTTTATCGCATTCGGGATTTGGTGCGGAAGGCACCATCGACGGCGTGCGTGTGCTCGTAGGGAATCGTGAATATCTCGAGCAGAATGCCATCGCCTGCGAAAACTGGATTGGCGAAGCCGAACGGCTGGCAGCAGAGGCGGCGACGCCGGTGTATGTAGCTGCCGAGGGCGTGGTGCTCGGTCTGATTGCGGTTGCGGACGGCATCAAGCCAACGAGCCAGGGCGCGATCCGGCGCATGCAGGCGATGGGTCTTCGCGTAGTCATGCTGACGGGCGACAATCGGCATACCGCTGAGGCTGTCGCCCGGCGGGTGGGCATTTCAGAGGTGCTTTCGGAAGTGAGACCGGCAGAGAAGGTCACAGCCATCGAGAGCCTGAAGGAAGGCGGTACGCGTCGCGTGGCGATGGTCGGGGACGGGGTAAACGATGCGCCGGCACTCGCGCGTGCGGATCTTGGCATTGCGATTGGTACGGGCACGGATGTCGCGCTCGAGGCGTCGGACGTCACGCTCGTAGGGGGCGACCTCACGGGCGTGGTGACGGCAATCGAGCTGTCGCGGCGCACGATCCGGGTTGTAAAGCAGAATCTCTTCTGGGCGTTTGCGTATAATGCGCTCGGTATTCCGATCGCTGCGGGTATACTGTATCCGTTCTTCGGCGTGCTGCTTTCGCCTGTCGTTGCGAGTGCAGCGATGGCGCTCAGCTCGGTGAGCGTGGTGACCAACTCTCTGAGGTTGCGCCGGTTTCGGCCGACCGCCTAGCTTCTCATGTGAGGTTGACGATGGCAATAATGAAGTTGAAGATCAGCGGCATGAGCTGCGCGCATTGCGTACGTACGGTCACGCAGGCGCTCGAGCATGTCGAAGGTGTGAAGTCGGCGCACGTGGACCTGCCCGGTGGACGCGCCACCGTTGAGTATGAAGAAGGCAGGACGGAAGCTCGCCAGCTGGTGGGCGCCGTCATGGATGAGGGATACGTTGCAGAGGAGATTGTATGACGCAGCCACCGCGCTCGACGGAATCGATCAGCCGTGACCATGCCTCTATCCGTGACATCATGCATCAGATTCGCGATCGCCTGACAGTACCGGATCGCGCCACCCTCGCCGTCGGCCTCATTGGTCACCTTGCTACGCTGATGAATCGGCGGCAGATGGAAAAGCTGATGCTGCAGCTGAAAGAAGAAGCCGAAAAAGTGCAGGACGTACCGCCGAACAGAACGAGCAGCCACGAAGATCGCAGTCGCGTTGATCCACCGATTGCAGAGCTGTGAAACGAAATCGGCCGCCTTTCGGCGGCCGATCTTTTTCTATCCGGCAAGCTCTGCATTTGCGACAGGCATTTCGCCTCAAATGTGGACGACGATCTTATCGAGCTTCGGTCTGCGCTTTGGTACGAGCCGCTCGACCACGCGTGCGCGCTTCTCGAGCTTCCGATGTGCAATTGCATCCTGCTCTTCTTCGCGGTCGAGGATCATTCCGAGGATTCCAGTGAAGCCGAACGTCAGTGGCGCAATCGATGAGCCGAGCTCCGACAGTGCACGCCGCTTGCTGCCCGGCCACCCGCCGGTGATTGCGCGCTCGCGCTGTGCACTGTACATCGCACTTGCAACGCCCGCGGCACCAACACCGATCGCAAGTCCATCGAGCATGCGCGAAACGGCGCGCGATGCAGTCGTCGGACGGGCGGCGCGTACTGCGTGTGCGGCACCCGCGAGCGGCGCAGCAACGAGTGGCGCCCACCGCACCAGTCCGGGCACGCGCTGCACACTATCCTTGCGGCCCTGGCTCAGCGCAGCCTGCGCGCCCGCCGCAATGAATAATCCCGCAGCCATCCAGTGCAGCCCCGAGAACGCGAACGTGTCTTCTTCATGCTGCTCGAAGCGCGGCATTTTCATCATACCACCAACTTTGCGCGCTGCTTTATTTGCCATTTTCCTCGCTGCGCGAGTTTTCCAATCCATCAGATGCCTCCCGGCGTGTTTGCGTGAAAACTACGGACTGCTACTCAAGCTTTGCGCCATAGCCAAGGTAGATGTAGCCATCGACCACATCGCGCAAATGATAATCATGGGGCTCGATGTCGACTTTCACACCGCCAACTTCACGCTCGTACACAGGCTCACGAAGAACATCGAACCCCGGTCCCACCCGCATGCCGAACGACGACCCCAGGTCGGGCAGGTTGCGCCGCACGATGTCGAATACCTTGGTAGCGCCGACAGTACCCGGTTTGCCGCTCGATGATGCAACACTCGGTGCATCAACCAGCACAGAGTACACCTCCCCTGGATGCTCCTTCGCTTCGAGCTCGGCCAGTGGCGTTACTGAAATCGGCTGACCGCCCGCAAACCTCAGCTTCTCCACACCCGTCCGCAGTACGTGATTCGTGCTCATGAAGGCGAGGATGCGCGCAGCGGGATGCCGCGCAAGGACAGTTTTCTCAATCTGGTCGAACATTGCACGATCGCGCGACGCATAGATGCTCGCGGTTTCGCGCGGACGCTGCACGCCGGCGGGCGGCCAGTTCGGCACATCGACGAACGCGATGCGGATCTGCCGCGCGGCTCCTAGCGACCGGTTGAGCTTCCAGACGCGACGATACAGCGCGAGCACCGCCTGCGAGCCGCCGGCATTGCCGAGCAGGCGCGGCCGCGACATCAGGATCGCGGCGTTTTCAGGATTCGAGTCCAGATACGTGTCGATGTAGGGTTGCTCGTCGGACGGCACTTCGAGAATGATCATGTCGAGGCCCGGGCTTTTCGCCAGCGTATCGATCACGCTGCCGGCGAGGAGCTTGGTCTCGGTGGATCCTGGGATGTCGGACAGGAACAGGAAGCGGTGCGTACTGGCCGCTGTGCTGATTAGCGCGAGTGGAGCGACATGGTCCGCGCGAATCTCCTTCACGAGCGCCAGTGACGCCGAATCGCGGTTTCGGCCGTTCAACAGCGCGGCCGTGCCGATGATCGCAATCAACAGGACCACGGCAACGATACTTGTGAGCGTGCGTTTGGATCGCTCGCGAGGCAGGATTCCGCGCCTCCGGCGACGTTTGATTGTTTCGACTGGAATTGGTAGCATCGACTCCTCTTGCTCCTCCATGGTCCTGCCGCGTACCCTGCGGATGCATACCGCGGACCGCCGCTCGCTTTCCCAACCGTCCGGAGGCGCCCATCCAGGTCGATTCCAGGCCCAAAATGACCACGGGACAAGGACGGCTCGCCCGCGAACTGGGCCTCCTCGATGCGACTATTATCGTAGTCTCGAGCATCCTGGGTGGCGGGATTTTCTTCACGCCGTCGCAGGTCGCAAGACAGCTGCCCAGCTCAACCCCGATCCTGGCCGCATGGGCTTTTGGCGGGATCATCGCACTCATTATTCGGGGCGACGGCATCGCGACTCATCACAATCCTCGTTGCGATTTCAATCCTCGCCTTTGCGAACGTCGTCGTGCTCGTCACACCTCGCGTGTATTTCGCAATCGCGCGTGATGACGTCTTTCTGCCATCGCTTGCGAACATACATCCGCGCTACCGCACGCCTGCACGCGCAATAAACGGCGTCGTATTCGCAGACTGGATTTTCTTCGGATTGGGTGCTGCGAGTCTGTTCGTATTGAGACGTCGCCAGGCGACGGCGCCTTTTCTCACTCCACTGAATCCCTGGCTGCCCGGATTTTTTGTACTGGCTGCTGCAGCCGCTGTGCTGAGCGCCGTCATCGCATATCCACTGCAATCATCGCTCGGCACCGCCGTACTCGCAATCGGTGCGGTCGTTTACTATTTCCGCAATT
>JBBQYT010000158.1:0-5932 GCA_038208385.1 Longimicrobiales bacterium
CCGTCGCAACAATGACGCGCGCCGGAAACACCATGTGCAGAAAATCATCAGCCGCGACGGGCACGAGCGGACCCTCGTAAATGCCTACCGCAGTCGCATACTCGATGATCTTTGCATTCGATTCCGCGCGCAGCTGTTGCTCGAGCTGTTGTGCTGTAGAGCGCGCAGGTCCAGGCGGAAGCTTCTCGCCAATCGCGCCTTCATCGACGAGCAGCACACTCTTGCCGGACTGCGCAGCGCCCAGTGCTGCGCTCAGGCCCGCAACGCCGCCACCGATCACGAGAAGATCCGGATGGTGTGCGCGTCTCTCGCGGTCTTTCGGCTTCGCGTCCATGGATACGTGCGCAATGCCGGTGAGACCACGCACGAGCGGCTCGAGCACGCGCCAGACGGAGCGTGGCTTCAGCATCGACTTGTAGGGTGCGTTTGTCGGGAGCGATGCGCGGATCCGACCAGTGACGGCGAGTAGGTCGTTGTCGCTCGATGGCCAGCCATTGCCGCGTGTGACGTTCTGGCCGTCCACGGCGCGCACGATGCACGAGCGCACGCCGGGCTCGCCATTCACGGTCAGGATACAGCTCGAGCAGTCACCGGTGCCGCAGTAAAGCCCCCGCGGGCGGTGATACTTGAACGAACGCGAGAAGATTCTTACGCCGGCGCGATACAGTGCGGACGCGATCGTGTCACCGTTCTCGAGCTGGACTTTGCGCCCCTCGAAATCAAGAGACGCCATGAATCTCATTGGTGCGGGTGTCGCGCATCACTGTGAACATCCGCCGGCAACCTGCGAAATGAAACCAGCGTTCCTGTTGCACACCGGCTTCGTTTCGACGGAGCCACACGCGCTCGAATTCCGCGCGCAGTGAATCGACTGTCGGTGCTTCGACAGTCTCGGGCTGTGCGTCGGGCGTTTCACCCTCGAACCAGTATTCGGTATACGGCCGTCGCCCGCAGTTCGGGCAATTGATCATCAAAGCCATAGGTGTGTCCTTTAGCGAATCGATACTTTGCGGCGCACGATCGGCAGCACGATCTGCGATGGGTACCCTGGCGCGTGCTGAATTCTATTGTGTGCGACAACGCCATCCTTTTCGTCGAAATTGTTGCCGCCCGTGTTGAGATTGCGCTCGAAGCGCGGGAAATTGCTGCTCGAGACTTCGATGCGAATGCGGTGTCCGGGCAGAAACGCATTGCTGGTCACGAGCGGGCCGATATCGACTTTGTAGACTTTGCCGGGTTCCATCAGCACCGGTTCGTCGTAGCCATCACGCCAGCGCACGCGCTGGATGCTCTCGTCCAGATTGTACGCCTTACCATCGGGGCCGACATCGATGAGCTTCACCGTGAGGTCGGTGTCTCTGACATCGGACTGCAGGTATAGCGAAACCTTCACGGGTCCTGCAACCTCGACCGTTTCTGTGAGCGGCGGCGTCGTATAGACGAGCACGTCCTGGCGCGCTTCAACCGCCGACTGATCGAACGATCCGCCCTGGAACGCTGCGCTGAAGCAGCACACGCTGCCCCCGAGCGAGGGCACAGGGATGCGCGGATCGTAAGAGAAAAGATCGAAGCCGCTCTTCACCGGCCTGGTCGTGGTCAGGCGACCGTTCCCAAAGAGGCTGTTCGCGCCACCATCGCTATCGAGGAAGTACGGCACGTATTCGGCTTCGCGCGGCGGCCACGTGTCATACGTGCGCCACTGGTTCGCGCCCATCATGTACGCGCGTACCTTCGGCTCGTTCGCCATCGCGTTCGCATCGCCCTTCAGGTATGCGTCGAAATATTTCTGCACCAGGCCCACGTAGTCGAAGCGAGCATCACCCATGTCGCGCTGCCCGATCACGGTGTGCTCGCTCTCTACTTTGCCCTCCTGACAGTGCGTCGTCGGCGCGATCACCATGCGCGTGTTATTGCGCGCATTCTCGTTGGCGGCATTTGCAGCCTGGTACGAGAACATCGCCGTGTTCGGGCCGATCGAAATGTCGTACCACGAATTGATGAACAATGCGGGCGCGGAATACTTGTCACCTTCACCACCAAACTCGGCGTTCTTCCACTTCGGATCGTTCGGCAGACGATTGATCCACTCATCGAGGCCGCCCGGCACTCCCTGCATCTTCTCCATGACGGAATTGATCGGCAGTGCCCACACCATCGAATCGAGGCCTGATGGCGGAATCGTCTCGGGTTGCAAATTCCAGAACCTGCCGAGACGAATCATCTGCTCGCGTGTGAGATCTTTCGGAAACGACGGCTTGTACGTGTAGCCAGAGCCGTAATACCACGAGAGCCAGAGTGGCTGGAACACACCACCGCGATACCAGTTTCCCATTTCGTTGTACGCACCGACTTTGCCAATGCCTGCGCCCGACGCCATTGGCACTGCAGCGGCGAGGCCCGTTGGCGCGGAGGCTTGCAGCTTGTGCTGCTCCTCAGCGGTCGATGAACAACCCAGCAGCGCGACCTTGCCGTTCGACCACGGCTGCGACTTCAACCACTCGACCGTGTCATGACCATCGTTACCCGACCCGCCCATGTACGTGTACGTGCCTTCCGAGAAATAGCGGCCGCGCACATTCGTGAATACGGCGGCGTAGCCGTGCTCCATGAAGCTCTGCAGGAATTCCGCAAAACGACTGATCTCGCCCGGCTCGATGAGGTACGGCGTGAAGAACAGGACCGACGGCATGTTCTGCCGCGATTTACCCTTCGGAAAGAGGATCTCGGTCGACAAGCGCGTACCGTCGCGCATCGGGATCATCACCTTCAGCTCTTTTTCGACGTTGTTCTCGAGATACGCCGTCGCCACTGCGTGACGTGCAGCATAATCCTGCGCAGCTGTCATGGTGGCGCTACTCGCAACCAGGACGATTGCGCTCAACAGAACATATAGCGAATTGCGTAATACGTGCATCAGAACTCTCCGCCTGAAAGTCACCGACTGGACACTTTACGGCGCAATATCGGCAGTACGATTTGCGATGGATAGTTCGCGCCGTGCTGAATCCGGTTGTGAGCGACAATGGGATCCTTCTCATCGTAGTTGTTGCCGCCGGTGTTCAGGTTGCGCTCGAAACGCGGGAAGTTGCTGCTCGAAACTTCGACGCGAATGCGGTGGCCGGGGAGGAATGCATTGCTTGTGACGAGCGGACCGACGTCAACTTTGTAAACCTTGCCGGGCTCCATGAACACAGCCTTCTCCCAGCCGTCGCGCCAGCGCACACGCTGGATGCTTTCATCGAGGTTGTACGCCTTACCGTCGGGCGCCACGTCGATCAGCTTCACGGTGAGATCGGTGTCCTTTACATCCGACTGCAGATACAGCGACACCTTGACGGGCCCCGTGATCTCAACCGTCTCGACGAGCGGCGGCGTTGTGTAAACAAGAACATCGCTCCGCGTTTCTACACTCGACTGGTCGAACGAACCACCCTGGAACGCCGCACTGAAACAGCAGATGCTGCCACCGAGCGACTGTACCGGAATCGTCGGATCGTACACGAATTGATCCGATGATGCCTTGCCCGGTTTCGTCGTCGTGAGACGACCATCGCCAAACAGGCTGTTCGCAGAGCCGTTGCTGTCGAAATAGTACGAAACGAACTCCGCTTCCCTGGGCGGCCACGTGTCGTACGTGCGCCACTGGTTCGCACCCATCATGTACGCACGAACCTTCGGCTCGCCGTCCATCGCGTTCGCATCGCCCTTCAGGAATTTGTTGTACCACTTCTGGATCAGCCCAATGTAGTCATAGCGCGCATCGCCCATGTCACGCTGTCCAACGACCGTGTGCTCCGTCTCGAAACGGTTCTGCATGCAATGCGTCGTCGGAGCGATCACCATGTACATATTGTCGCGCGCTGCCGCCGTCGCAGCACCCTTCGACTGCGCTTCGTACATCGCGGTGTTCGGGCCGATCGAGACATCGTACCACGAATTGATCAGCAACGTCGGTGTATGGTACTTGTCATCCTCGCCCCCGAAATCGACCGCTTTCCACTTCGGATCGTTCGGCAAACGGTTCACAAAATCGTAGATGTCGCTCGGCGGAGACGACATCGCCTCCGGAATCCTGTTCAGCGGTAGTGTCCAAATGAGCGTATCGATCCCCGATGGCGGCGTCGTCTCCGGCTCGATGTTCCAGAAGCGACCGAGCCTGATCATCTGCTCGCGCGTCAACTCCTTTGGAAAGGATGGCTTGTACGTATAGCCCGAGCCGTAATACCACGGGAACCAGAAATTCTGTACTGCTCCGCCGCGGTAGAAATTTCCCATTTCATTGTATGGTCCAACTTTTCCAATGCCCGCGCCCGATCCCATGGGCACTGATGCAGCAAATGCAGGATGCCCCGCCGAATTCAATCGGTGTTGTTCTTCCGCAGTCGATGAACAACCGAGCGCACCGACTTTGCCATTCGACCACGGCTGCTTCACAATCCAATCGACAGTGTCATACCCATCTTTTTCAGAGCCGACCAGGTACGTGTACGTGCCTTCCGAGAAATAGCGTCCACGTACGTTCTCGAAGACGACGGCATAACCGTTTTTCAGAAAGCTCTGGCTGTACTCCGCCCAGCTGTTGATGCTGCGCGGCTCGATGAGATACGGTGTACGAAAAATCACTGCGGGAAGGTTACTCCGGGGGATCTTTTTAGGAAAAAGGATGACCGCCGAAAGACGCACGCCATCACGCATCGGGATCATCATCTTCTGCTCGCGATCCGCGTGCTGCTCGAGGTAGGCAAGGGCGACTGCATTGCGCGCGACGTAATCCTGCGCAAAAAGCCGCGCCGGCCCGGCAAACGCCAGGGCGACTACGCCGAGAATCGGTAGCGCGAAACTGCTTTTCCGACAGCGACCTTGCGCGCGCATAACAGCCCCGTGAGAAAGAGCTTGCGGTGAATAGTCCGATTTTTGTTGAATTTGGCCTTGGAAGGATTCCTACAGGATAGGACGGGTACCGCCCTGCGCACAAGGCGCACTGGGGGTGCTCAGGCGGCCGCGGGGAGAGGCGCCGTGGGGCTAAGCTGCTCCCGCGAAGCGATGAGGTAGAAGGTTCCGGCGAAGATGACCGCAGGCGTAGCGACGACAAAAAGTGCAACGCTGAGGTGATGCTCGGTGCTGAGACCGAATAGAGCGGGCAGCGCAGCCAACTGTCCGCGCTCCATCATCGTCGAGAGCTTCCCGACGAGAGGCTGCGAGATCACATCGCCGAATACGTGCACGCTCGTGAGCATTACGGCAGTGGCGGTGGCGCGCAATTCGGGCAGCACTACGCTCACGAGGATCGCAACGGCAATGCCGACGGAGAGGTTGCCGAGGAAGGCTTCGAGGAACACGCCCGTCAAAAGAATCGGACGGTTGAATGCGAGCACGATGATGAATAGTGGAATTGCAGTCAGTAGTCCTGCGGCCGCCGAAACGTAGTGATATGCACGCGGCGTCCGTTTGATGAACAGGTTCGCGAGAAATGCACCGGCGAGCGGACCGGTTAGACCGGCCGCCATTACCATTGCACCGTAGGATGCATTCGCTTCGGCGATGGGAATGCCTTTGTCTCGTTGCATTACTGTCGGCAACCAATACTCGACGGCATTTTGGGCAAACACAGTGCCTGCGTATGCGATCACCATTAGCACATATGCGCGGTTCCGCATGAGGTAGCGAAGCGCATCGCGCACCGGCGGCGCAGCGCGCACAATGAGGCCTTCATCGGTTGCGCCGCGCACCGGCTCGCGCATGCGGCTCATCACGTACGCAGCGATGAGCCCGGGAAACGCGACGAGGAAACACGCGGAGCGCCAGCCAAACATGCCAGCGAGCACGCCGGCGATTGCAACGCCGAGCGCTGACCCGACGGGGGAAGCGACATAGAAAAACGAGAGTGCAGAGCCGCGCTTTTCAGCCTTGTACAGGTCAGCGATCAGGGCCG
>JBBQYT010000159.1:0-5914 GCA_038208385.1 Longimicrobiales bacterium
AACCTCGCCAATCGCCTGCTGAATGATCTGCTCGATGCATCGCGCATCGAATCGGGACACCTGTCCGTTGATCTCGATGCGCAGGATGTCGGCTCGATTGTCAAAGAAGTCAGCCAGTCACTGACAGCGCGCGCGGCTCAATCGGGACTCACGATCGAGACGGACATTGCGCACGACCTGCCGGCAATCCTCGGCGATCGCGGACGACTGCTCCAGGTGCTCGGCAATCTCGTGACGAATGCAATAAAATATTCGCCCGATGGTGGAACCATCACGATGCGTGCAGAGCTCACCAGTGACGGCGATGAAGTAATGCTGTCTGTAAACGACAACGGCATCGGCATCGCTCCGAATGACATCCCGCACGTATTCGATCGCTTCTGGCAAGCGCAGCGGGCGTCGCGCGCAGGCGCGGGTCTCGGTCTCGCCATCACGAAAGGAATCGTCGAAGCACACGGCGGGAGCATCAATGTTGAAAGCGAAGAGGGCGTCGGCAGTACCTTCATGTTCACGATCCCGCGGGCCGCGCAGGTGCACGAACGGCAGCGGCTGGCCGAGGCAAAGTAAGAACTTCCCATCCACCGCACTCCCAAAACCCGCGTCGTTGCGTTACCCTGAAGGTGAGATTTTCAAACCGCAGGTTCTTTCTCGTGAGATATTGACGTGGCTACTACGGTCGCCGGCCTCCCGACGGGGCCTGATGGCATAGGCGAAGATCCCTACGCGCACAAATGGCTTGTCGCGTTCGGTGTCGTACTCGGTGGACTCATCGAGCTCATCGATACATCGATCGTGAATGTCGCGCTCGCGCCCATGAGCGCGAGCCTCGGCGTCGGCATCGATGAAATCACCTGGGTCACAGTCGGCTACATCCTCTCGGCCGTCATCATCCTGCCGATGACCGGCTGGTTCTCGACGTACTTCGGTCGCAAAAAATATTTCCTCGGCTCCATCATCCTGTTCACGGTCGCAAGCATGTTCTGCGGAACCTCGCGGTCGCTCAATACGCTGGTGTTCTGGCGCATCGTGCAGGGAATCGGTGGCGGCGCGCTCATGTCCACCGCGCAGGCAATTCTGTTCGATGCCTTTCCGCCGACCGAACGCATGATGGCCGCAGCGCTGTTCGGTATCGGCATGATGGTGGGTCCCGCAATCGGGCCGACACTCGGCGGTTTCATCGTCGACCGCTGGTCATGGCCGTGGATGTTCTTCATCAATCTCCCCGTCGGCATTTACGCGACATTCGTTATCGCCGCATTCGTGCACGACAAGGAGAAGCCCGACAAGCCCGAACGCGTCGACTGGCTCGGCTTCGCTCTCCTGGCCGCAGGCATCGGCTCGCTCCAGTTCGTCCTCGAGCGCGGCGAACACTACGAGTGGTTCGGCTCGCCACTCATCGTCGCTCTCACGACGACGGCAATTGTCTCGATCGGCACGATGATCTGGTGGGAGCTGCGCCACGACCATCCTGTACTCGAGCTGCGACTCCTGAAAGACCCATCGCTCGCATCCGGGGCCCTCATGTTCGCTGTCCTCGGAATGGGAATGTTCGGCAGCATCTTCGCACTTCCCTTCTTCGCACAACAACTGCTGCGCTTCGATGCAATGGAGACCGGACTTCTCCTCCTGCCGGGTGCCATTGGCAGCGCAACCAGCATGATGATGATCTCGCGCGTAAAAAATAACGTCGACGTCCGCTGGATCATCGCCCTCGGCGCGGGCATCCTCGGCGTGTCGCAGATCCTGCACTCGCACTTCGACTTGAACACACCATTCAATGCCATGGTATTCCCCGTCTTCCTGCGCGGCATCGGCGCAGGACTCATGTTCGTGCCGCTCACGACCGCGGCACTCACAAACCTGCATGGCAAAAACCTGTCGCAGGGAACCGCTATCATCGGCCTCACTCGCCAGCTCGGCGGCTCCATCGGCATCGCCGCTCTCGCAGGCCTGCTCACACGCGAAACCCGCGTGTACTCCGCATACCTGTCCGAACACGTCTCGAAATACGACCCCGCAGTTCAATCACAAATCGCCGCCATGACGCGCGCATTCATGGCTCGCGGCGCCGATTACTGGACCGCAACCCAACGCTCCATAGCCACAATCTCAATGCGCCTGCAAGCTCAAGCTGCCGTTCTCGCCTTCGAGCAAATCTTCCGCCTCGTCGCTGTGCTCATCATCTGCTCAATCCCCCTGGTTTTGATCCTTCGCAGGCCGACAGGAAACGTGAAGGTCGATCTCCACTAACAGCATTTTCACCCAGAGCATCTGTGTCTCTGTGGTAAAGTGATGACGCCCACTCCCCGCAGCAGCTGAGGAGTCGCTGTCAGGACCCGGCCCGCGTATTATCCGCCCCATGCGACCGTTCAAGCGCACGTTCACGACAATCAAACAGGCCAGCACCCTCGCACCGGCGCGACCCGCCTACGCTGCCGGCCTGCGCGCTGCCGTCGCGACTGTCGCTCCACTTGCCGTCGCGCACTTCCTGGACCTCGCCTCCGGCGCCACCTGGATGAGCCTGGCCGGTTTCAACGTCGCGCTCGCAGACCGGGGTGGTCCCTACCGCACGCGTGCCATCACGATGTCCTTTCTCACGATCGCCTGCGCGGCTTCGGTATCTATCGGCACACTCGGCAGCGCGCATCGCTGGACGGCCGTACTCTTCACGTTCGTCGTCGCGCTGGCGTGCGGGCTTGGCCGCGTGTGGGGCGTTGCGGGCGCGAGCGTGGGTGGCGCCGTGCTGAACTCGTTTGTCATTGCACTCGCGTTTCCACCATCGACGTTCTCGCAGGCGATTGCTCGCGCCGGCTTCGTTGCGATTGGTGGCGCATGGGCGATGCTCATCGCGCTCGTACTCTGGCCGCTCAAGCCGTTCCGGCCCGTTCGCGTCGCCGTCGCTGCGTCGTACCGCGCGCTGGCTGCTTACGTGGACGAGATCGCGACGCTCGTGCGCGAGCCTTCGAGTGACGTCATTGCAGCATCACCCACGACTGTTGCCGCACTACGCACATCGCTCGAAACTGCACGCGCAGCTCTCGCGACCATGCGGCGCGGGCGCGGTGAAAGCGGACGTGTCGAGCGACTCATCGTGTTGCGCGAGAATGCGGACCAGATGTTCGGCCACATCATCGCGCTGCGCGATACGGTCGATCTCATTCCGCGCGAGGAGCGCGATTCCGCGGTGCAGGAAGCAATCGCTGATGTGCTTGGCGAAATTGCCGCAACTGCGCACCGCATTGCAGATGACATTGAAGAGGAAGAGACTGCAGCCGCGATTCCGGTGACATGGAATGGCGACAGAGTGGGCGCTGCGATCGGTGCCGCATCGGAAGCAGAGGAGATCTCGAGCGACGTCGATTCCGTGCGTGCACACTACCTCCAGACAGTGACACTGCTCGATCGCCTGGCGCAGTTTGCTGCTGTAGGTGCTGCGACGGCCGAGACGCTCAATCTGGGCGGTCCGATCCCGGCGCTGGATGGTATCCTGGAAGTGCAGGAGCCTGATGCGCCACCGCCACTGCTCGCGCCACTGCGTGCAATCATTTCGGGTGATTCGCTGGTGCTGCGCTACGCACTGCGCGTTGCGATCGTCACGACAATCGCAGTCTGGCTGACTGCTGCGCTCGGACTCAAGCGCGGCTACTGGGTGACGATCACGATCGTCATCATTCTGCAGCCCTACACTGCAGCCACATCGCAGAAAGCATTGCAGCGCGTCGCTGGCACTGTGCTTGGTGGCATTCTGACAGCCGCCCTGGGCGCACTTTTCCACGGTTCAGGCGCAATTCTCATCCTGGCGTTTGTCTTTACGACGCTGTGCGTGGCGCTGCTGCCGCTCAACTACGCAATCTTCTCGATCTTCCTCACGCCGACATTCGTGCTCCTCGCCGAAGCGAGCGCCGGGGATTGGAATCTTGCGGGAACGCGCATCCTGAACACACTGCTCGGCGGCGCGCTCGCATTGCTCGGGGCGAGACTATTGTGGCCGAGTCCGGAGCGCTCGCGCCTGCCGCTGTACATGGCGGACGCATTGCGTGCGAACCGCCAATACCTGGCGCGCACGATATCGCTATTTGCCGATCGCAGTGAACACGCCGGAGCAATGCTGCGCGATGCGCGACGCCAAAGCGGACTTGCAGCAATCAATGCAGAGGAATCCTTTGATCGCTTTCTCGCGGAGCATCGCGGGCCGGCCGAAGACCTCGCGCCGATCATGACGTTCCTGACCTACACGCGCCGCTTGATGGCCTCGATCGCTGCGCTCTCCGTGCTGCGACACTCCCTCGCATTGGAGAACCCGGAAGCGCTCGGCGAATTCGGCCGGATTGCAGCCAGGGTGCTCGAGGACCTGGAGGACGCGGCGGCAAACGCTCGCAGGCCGGCCGCTTTGCTCGTCCTGCCCGCTCCTCCCGCAGACCCGCTGCTGCGTGCCCGGATCGACCGGCTCGCGCGCCAGCTGAAGACCCTGCACGACACGATCGAGCGGGGTGGGTCTTCGGGCCCTCTATTGGCGGCCGACGTCCCAACCTAACTTCCACTTCCATTTCCGTTACCGCAGTCTGTCCGCACCAACGGAGGCAAGATGACGTACATCGCTCGGCTGTCGATCGTTTGCTCAGCAGTGTTGGCGCTCGGCGGGTGTCAGAGTAAAGACAAAACCGCCACTACCACGACGACAACCACCACCAGCACCGCCTCGACCAAAGGCGTCGGTGCAGGTGGGCAATGCGATGCGGGCAACGGCGGCATCACACTGCCCGCAGGATTCTGCGCATCGATCTTCGCCGACAATGTCGGTGGCGCGCGTCACATCGCCGTAGCTCCAGATGGCAAGGTTTACGTCGCGCTGATCACCGGACCAAAGATCGGCGAAAAAGCTGACACGTCAGGCGCAGGAATTCTCGTGCTCGCGGACACCAATCGCGATGGCCTGGCCGATCAGCGCGCGATGTTCGGACATGTCGGTGGCACCGGCATCGCCGTGCACAATGGCGGACTCTACGTCGACGCGGTCACTGCAATTATGCGCTACACGCTCCCGACGGTGGGCCTCGTGCCGCAGGGCAACGTAGACACGATCGTGAAGAACCTGCCGACGGGCGGGCACGGCGCGCGCAACATCGCGTTCACATCCGATGGCGGACTCCTCGTGAACATTGGCTCGCATACCAACGCCTGTCAGAAGGAAGATCGCGCAGCGCATTCACCGGGCGTCGATCCATGTCCCGAGCTATCGACGCGCGCAGGCATCTGGCGCTTTGATGCGGCGCGCAAAAACCAGACGGAAGCAACAGGCAGGCGGTTCGTCACGGGTCTTCGGAACGGAATGGGCATCGCAATGAATCCCGTCGACTCGAAGATCTGGGGCACGCAACATGGCCGCGATCAATTGGCCCAGAACTGGCCGGAGCTGTTTGATGCGAAGGCGGGCGCAGAACAGCCTGCGGAGGAGCTTGTACAGGAGAATCAGGGCGATGACTTCGGCTGGCCGTACTGCTACTACGATCAGACACAAAACAAGCTCGTGCTCGCACCCGAGTACGGCGGCGACAGGAAGAAGACGGAGCGCTGCGACTCGAAGAAGGCACCCGCCGTCGCGTTCCCCGGACACTGGGCGCCAATGTCGCTCGCATTCTACACCGGCACGATGTTCCCCGAACATTATCGCAACGGCGCATTCATCGCATTCCACGGATCGTGGAATCGATCGCCCGAGCCGCAGGATGGATACCGCGTCGTGTTCGTGCCATTTACAGGCGCCAATCCGACGGGCACTTATGAGGACTTCGCAACCGGCTTCGCCGGCGCTGCATCAATTGCAGACCCGGGGAAAGCGGATCACCGGCCTGTTGGCATTGCGTTCGCGCCAGACGGCGCGATGTACATCACCGATGACCAGGGTGGGCGCATC
>JBBQYT010000160.1:0-5846 GCA_038208385.1 Longimicrobiales bacterium
ACCTGGCGGGTGAGATCGAGAAGCTCCAGAAGGAAGTGGTCGGACATCCGGCCAGGCTGACGAGGACCGGAGAAGGCGTCGTGAGCTGGGATGTGAAAGCGCGCGCTGAGCTCGCCGACATTCGCCGGCGTCACCGCGAGATGCGGGACCAGCTCGCGCGGGCGGAGGTTCGGCTGAAGGACCTGACCGCCAAGAACGCATCGCTCACAACGAACTTCGCGCACGCGCTCCAGACTCTCGAAGAGCTGCAAGCGAAGACTGCGCAGCAGGACACCTACATCCAGGAGCTGGTCACGCGCATCGGCGGACTCGAGAAGGACAATGCGGAGCTGGTCGCGGATAAGAATCGCGTCTACTGGATTGCCGCAACGAAAGACAGTCTGCGGAAGGCCGGCGTAATCAAGCAGCAGGGAGGCAAGAGCTTGTTACTGACGCGGGTCGGAGAAACATTCACGCCGGGCGATGCGCTCGACCCGGCGCTGTTCCACGTCCTCGACAAGTCGCGCGACGATCAGATCGCACTGCCCGACAACGCCGAGTACGAGATCGTCTCAATGCAGAACATCGCTTTCACGGAGCCACTCGTTCAGAAAAACCGCCGCGTGAAGACCCGTTTCACGATCAAGGACCCGAAGTTCTGGGATGCCTCGAACTTTCTGATCCTGATGCGACGGTAGTCTAGTCGGCACGGCATCTTCTGACTGCCCTCTGATCGTGCGTCTTCTTCGGGTAGCCAGAAGGCCCCGTGCCGATCTCCCCTAAAAAGCTACTTACTCCACGGCGGCGTCACACCATTCATGCGCGCATAGGCAATCAGCTGCCCGAGATGTTCGTGAAGGTCGTCCGTCATTGCAAATGATGTCTCGACGATGGTGTGGTCGCTGCCATACAGTTTGCGCGTACCCGTCAGCGCACTCGCGTCCATTCCGCCGACACTTTGCTGCGTGTACGCAAAGCCTTCTTTCAGGTGCTTCAGGACTTCGTCCTTTGTGCCTTTCGCCTCGAACGCCTCGAACGCTTCCCGTTTGCGTGCAATGACAGGCGAGCGCGGCGCACCGTACGCTGCGGGCGCAAACGTGTAGAACTCGCTGGCGGCGTGCATGAAGGCTTCGCCGATCGAGCGCACGCCGGGGGCGGGGCGCCATGTGTATTTCTCGGCTGGAATCGCTTCCGCCAGTGCAATCAATTTTGCGTGCACGGTGTCGAGATCGGCCAGGTACCATTTCCTGATTTCGGCGGCAGAGGCTGCATTGGGAACGGCGTCCTGTGCTGAGGCCGGGCGGGCAAAACCGGTCAGGGCCAGGATGGCTACGGCCGCGGCGTGGGACAGCCGGCCGCTGGCGATTCGGTTGCGCATACGATTACTCCTGGGGTGGTGAGAGCCTGCCAACACGCGAATGGCCAACGTTAGTCAGCGATGGCCATTCATGCGTGGGTCCGGTGACCGGATGTGCAGGGGCTGGTTTGAATTGGCTGCTGGGTGTCGTAAAGGCTCTTCGGGTGCGTCCCGATCAGGATCAAAAGGCGCTCAAGTTGGTACATCTGCGCATGGCCAGCTGCACCCATAGATCCGGCTGAGGAAACCATGACGCGCGCAATTCTGAGGAGGCAGTCTTTCGTGGCTGGGCTCACAGCGCTGGTCGCCGGCTGTTCGTCGACCGACACCATCAACGCACCAGGCGGCACCACCGTGTATCGCGTCCAGGTCAATAACGAGACCTTTCGCCTCGCCCTCAAGTCCGATGCCCAGATCGCGCAGGCCGAGGCAATGCTCAAATCGGGCGGCCCCCACAATATTCATGGATTCCTCGTTCGCGGCGACGGCGGCTTCAACACTCCGTACAGCTGGCACCTCGAGCCGAGCACTGTGACGTTTCCGGATGTTTCGATCGAAGCGTGCGATGGCCGCCCGAAGAGCGATGTCGAGGCCGATACGGCGTACTGGTTCGGCACTCTGCACGTGTATTGCCCGTGGGGTGCACGCATCGTCGCGCGAGAGAATTAGACACGACTGCACGATGGTTCTCGAACGGACACACAATCCTTGAGAAACCTGACCGCGTGAATTGCCGTGAGCCGCGGCAAATGTTTGCTTGCCGAAGCACCTCCGCCTCCGTAGATATCCAGCCCTGAAGTCCCACCGCCCGCGCCGCCGCGCGCGCGTGACCTGTCCCTCTCCCAGGTGCACGCATGTCCTTTGCTCGACCAGCTGCAGAATGGCCGCTGCTTTTATGCGGGCCAATGCTTCGGCGTGTCAGTCCCCGGTCCGTCGCAGTCTTCGTTGCGCTACGCGATGAGGGAACGGTCGAGCTTCATGTCAAGCGACGGAGCGACGGTGTCGCGATGTGCACCGGCTCGCGGGCGACAATGCCGGTCGGAAGGAAACTGCATGTGTGCGTTGTCGACGCCGCTGTGACGGGAGCGGACCTCGTGCCGAACGAGCTGTACGAGTACGATGTGTCGATCACCACAACCGATGGCACTCAAAACCTCGCAGGACTCGGGCTGTTATCCGGACAGTATCCGCTCGGGTACACGGCGGGCCGCCTGCCGACGTTTGCGCTTCCGCCGCAGCTCAGTCAGCTGAAGATCGTGCACGGCTCGTGTCGCAAACCGTCTGGCGAAGGCATCGAGATGCTGTCAGTTGTGGATGCGATGTTGTATCGGGATTATCTCGACCCGCTCGAGCGCGCCCACCAGCTGCTGCTGACCGGCGACCAGATCTACGCGGATGACGTCGCGCCCGGTCTTCTCGTCGTGTTTCAGGACACCGCAAAGCTGCTGCTCGACTGGAGCGAGCCGGAGATGCTGCGCCTTCCCGACAACGGCGTGTCGCTCGCAGCGGACGACCCGCGTCTCGTCCCCGGTCCTTCACGTGAACGTTTCCAGACATGGCACAAGCCGGTCGACCCCACCACACCTGCGACGCGCCAGCAGTTCTCGGATTTCGAGAGCCGCATGGAGTTCATGTTCACGCAGACAGACCTCTCGAGCAACGAGTGTGATGCACACCTGGTTTTTCTGGGCGAATTCTTCTCGCACTATCTGATGGCGTGGTCGCCGGAGCTGTGGCCGCGCGACGCCGCCGGACATTTCCAGCTGCCGGGTAAGGACGACATCAAGGCGAGTTGGAACCAGTACGCAGAAACGACGGAGAACACGTACAGGCGCGAGAAATATCTCACCGAAATCACCGCGCGAAACAGGAACGCGCTCGCGTATGGCGCCACGGTCGCGAAGGTGCGGCGCGCGCTGGCCAACGTTCCGACGTACATGATCTTTGACGATCACGAAATCACCGACGACTGGAATCTGGACCGGGCGTGGAATGAAAACGTGATGATGAACAGCGCGGGCCGCCAGATCATCCGCAACGGTCTCATCGGATACAGCATCTTCCAGGACTGGGGCAACGTGCCCGAGCGGTATGAGAGTGGACCGGCCGCCGCGATCCATGCAGCGGCAACGATGGACCTCACGACACTAAAGCCGCCGGTCGTCTCAGATGCCGATACAGTCAATGTCGCGCTCAACCTGCTTCCGTGGACGCTCCGCGTTCTCGATTTCGACAGCGTGATGCGCTGGGACTATGTCGCGTACGGACCCGATCATCAGATCCTGTTTCTGGATGCACGGAACTGGCGCTCGTTTGATGCGAACGATCCCAATGCGAAGGCGGCGCCGCAGCTCATCGCGCGCGACATTCTCGACATCCAGTTCGACACGGGCCGCTTCGATCCAAATCGTGCATTGATCGTCATTGCGCCCGCACCCGTCTTTGGAATCCTTCCCGTCGAGTTTGCCCAGGCGAAGATGTCCAAGGGTGACGAGGGACAGATCGAGGAGAACGATCGCGAATCGTGGGGAAGCAATGAGAGCGGATTGGCATTGCTTCTGCAACGGCTCGTCGTGTTCCAGCGAGTTCTACTTCTTTCCGGCGATGTGCACTACGCATTCGCGAAAAAAACAACGTTCTTCCGCCGCACGAGCGCAGGCTTCGACAAGGCACGCATTCTCCAGCTGTGTTGCAGCTCGCTCAAGAACGAAATACCGAAAACACGCCTGCTGCAACGCGTCGGCACAACGCCAGTGTCCTGGCCGTTCGCCGAAGAGCTGGCGCCACAGGAGTACGGGGCGTGGCAGGAGATGCGCACTCGCGTGGAGCGGCATTTTCAGCAGGCCGCATACGATGCGCCCGCAACCGACCCCGCACGCAAAGAGATGCTTTGGCGCACATACGCGGACGTGCGCATCTCCAACTTCCTCGCAGAACCGCTCGCAATTATCGTGGATCTTGGTCCGGAATACCGGGCCGCGCAGGACATCATCGATTCGTACTCGACTACGTGGGCAACATCGAAGGTGTGGGAATTTCACTGCGAAGGTGTTCCAATCGAACGCGATATCCAGATCGTCGACGGCACGTTGCTGCAGGTGCAGACGACAACTACGAGGGAGACCCGCGCCCGTGAGGCTGCCACCAACACGACGCGCTTTATCGTGGGCCGAAACAACATCGGCCGCATCACGTTCTCACACGCCAGCACATCCCATACACCCGTTGTCCAGACTCTGTATTACGCAGCACCCGAATTCGGCGCGGACCGCCTGCTCGAGGTGCAGCAGATCATGCCGTTCACCATTCCTCTCGACTCGGAAAGGTAGGCAATCATGGACGAAGCTGTCGGCATGATGCTCGCCCGGGTTGTGAGTGAGGTATCGAACGCGCTGGATCCCATCCGGCATGTGACTTCCGATCCGCGCGCCTGTTATCTGCTGTTGCACGAACGCGGTTGGCACCTCGAAAATATCGTGACGTCCGACCTGACGCCGGTGCGAACAGCAATGCAGTCGATCGAGCAGGCCGTGCGTGCCGCAACTTCTGCCTGCGACGCTGCAACCACGGATGAAGCCCTCGCCGCCACCGCCGCGGCGTTAACCGACACTCTCAATGCGACGCGCACACTCAAGGATGCATTCGATGAGCTCTCTGGCCTGACACTCGATCCGGCCGTCGTTCAGGCACTCGCCGAAGACATCGTGCAAGGATTGATTGTCCGCTATTTGCGCGACCACGCCACGACGTTCTTCGAGGTTGGCACGATGCTCGGAGTCGTGGCATTCGAAACGTGCACCGAGCTTCGTTCGAGCGACGCAACACCGATAGTTGTCCGGGTTCCTTCCCGTCGTGCCGTCGTGAGTCGTGCGCTGCTCGACGCGCTGCGCTCCAATGCGCTGCAGCCTTTGCTGGGCAATGCGCTCGCATCGGGAGCCGTGCCGACTTCGATTTCAGAGCTCTTTGATTTCCTGAAGAGCCTCGCCGATCGACTGCCGGAGCTGCGCCATGCGATCGGCGACGACACACTCGGCATCACTGTTACAGTTCCGGGCATCGACATCATCGGACTGCGAGGACTGAATGATGCCGGTCCCATCGCATTGCCACTTCCGATGGACGATCCGCCAACGCTGGAATTCGCATCAGGAGTGCTTCAGCTGCGCTGGCTCACGGATCCCGATACGCCCGATGCAGATGTGCCGCTGTTCACGATCGCCGGATTCGCAGTTGCCGCCGCGGGAGTGGGCGCGGATGCGTGTCCTGCCCGCGAAATCTCGATCGTCGATGACAGCGGTGACTTGACGCTCACGGTCTCGGGCGGTTTGCGCTGCACACTGCCGCTGGATTGCATCACGAGCACGGACGGAGACACACTCTCGGGCCTCGCCTGCGCGACCTTGACGCTCAAGGAATACGCCGATCCAACCCTTCTGCTCGATGCTGTCCAGATCGGACCCCTCGATGCGCACTTCGGCGGACTAATGATCAGCGGTGCTTCGATCCGCAT
>JBBQYT010000161.1:0-5835 GCA_038208385.1 Longimicrobiales bacterium
CGACATCCTGATCGATCATACCCGCGATTCGTTCGGGCGTGGCGAGGGCGGCCTGCTCGGATTTGGGAAGCTGGAGAATTTCCACCCAGCCGGACAGCGAAGACAGTGGTGTGCCCATCTGATGCGCCAGCTCGCGCGCCATCGCCGCCCACATGCGCTCCCGCTCTGCACGCGCATTGGCGCCGAACACCGCGAGTGCAACCACCACGAGCAACACGCCGGCGCCCACCTGGAACCACGGAATCCAGCGCAGCCACCGCAATATGGGTGGCGAGCCGAAGTAGACCGTGCCCGCATCGTTTACAACGAGCGGCATGTTCTGCCTCGACAGCTGCCCGGCGTACTGCAACACGCGCTGTTTTCCCGCAGACGATATCAGGTCGGGCTCGAATGGCAGATTCGTGCTCGCGTAGGGATCGCCCGCAGAATTTACAATGATGATGGGCACATGCAGCTTCGCGATCTCGCCTGCAAGATCGAGCAGCGACTTGAGGGCACCATCGTTTTCGGGAGAAAGCAATCCGCGCTGAACGAGCCCGTACAGGCGTGTCTGACTGGCGGTTTCGCGACGGATTTCGCTAACCATCTGCTCCGTGTAGAGCAGATACGATCCGAAGATCAGAATCGCGAGAAGGATGAGAGCGGCAGGCCAGTGCTGACGCTTGTTCATGGCGGCGAGAGTGTCGACGTCCCCATGTAACTGGTCAACACTTCGGGAATGCGCAGCGTACCATCGCCTTGCTGATACGTCTCGAGCAGTGCCGCCATCGTGCGCGGCGTCGCCAATGCAGAGCCGTTCAATGTGTGCACGAACTCAGGCTTGCCTCCGCCATCCGGCCGGTATCTGATGTTCGCACGACGCGCCTGGTAGTCGGTGTACAGCGAGCAGCTCGATACTTCCAGCCATTTGCCAATGCCGGGTGCCCACACTTCGATGTCGTACGTCTTGGCGTTCGAGAAACCGAGATCGCCGCCCGCAAGCAGCACGACGCGATAGCGCAGACCAAGCAGCTTCAACACCTGTTCCGCGTGGCTCGTCAATGCTTCGAGCGCAGCATGGCTGTCTTCCGGACGCTCGAACCGCACCAGCTCGACCTTGTTGAACTGGTGCACACGCAACAACCCGCGCGTGTCCTTGCCGTGCGCTCCCGCTTCACGACGAAAGCACGGCGTGTATGCAACGTAGCGAATTGGCAGTGTCCGGCCATCGAGCATTTCACCCGCGTGCAGATTCGTGACGGGCACTTCTGCAGTCGGCACGAGATAGAAACCATCGAGCGGCACTTCGTACATGTCTTCGCCGAACTTCGGCAGATGTCCGGTTCCAGTCGCCGCCTGATGATTGATCATGAACGGCGGAAGCACTTCCTTGTAGCCGTGCTCGCGTCCGTGCAGGTCCATCATGAAGCTGATCAGTGACCGCTCGAGACGCGCGCCCATTCCCATGTAGCACGGAAAACCGCTGCCGGCCACTTTTGCGCCGCGCGGTAGATCCAGTAAACCGAGCGATTCACCAATGTCCCAGTGCGCGCGCGGCGCGAAGTCGAACGTCGGCGCTTCGCCCCACTCGCGAATGAGGACATTGTCCTCTTCGCCGCCGGGCGGCACATCGTCCTCGGGAACATTCGGGATTTGCAGCAGAAGCTCGCGAACGACTTCTTCCACTTCATTCCGGCGGGACTCGCGCGCACCTTCGCTTGCGCCGACCTCGCGCATCTCGAGGATCAGCGGCTCCGCTTCAGCACTCCTGCCGGCCTGCTTCAGCTTGCCGATCTCGAGCGAAACCTGATTGCGGCGCGCGCGCAGGCGATCGACTTCCGTGATGAGTGCGCGCCGCTCCTCATCGAGCGCCAGCACTTCATCCACAAGACGCAGCGCATCAGGCTTGCCCCGACGGGAGAGCCTCTCGCGCACAAAATCCGATTCGCCTCGGATCAGACGCAGGTCGAGCATACAGGTCGGTTGATAGTAGAGAATGGCCCGCGCCACCAGTGCGCGGGCCGGCAGACTTTCGGCGCTACTTCTTTGGAACCAGTCCGCGGTCGTCGCAAAAGGGATTGCGCACAAAACGGAACGTCGCCGTCCCGTGCGGAAGGTCTGTACCGATCACCTGCAGCTTCGTGTAGTAAAAGCCGCTGCCGACTCCGCTGCAGCCCGAATCGCGCGAACGAATTACGTACGTCTGCCCCGCGGGAAGCGGAAACGTGCCCGTCCGCTTGTAGACCAGTGTATCCTTCGGCGACTCGATCAGCGTCTCGAACATCTCTGTTGTCGCATACAACCCGGCGCCATTCGGCTTGCTCTCGAGCACTCCGTTCGGAACCAGCTGTAGCGCCCCGCCCTGGTCGATCAGCGCGAGATCGAAATTGCCCGCTGTACCGGGCGCATCAATCGCAACGCGGTATCCGGTCGTGAAATCGAATCCGGAAATCCGTCCGGCCAATTCAGGACGTGTCGCGGAATAGATGACCACCGTGTCCGCGGCACCAGTCCACGTGATGATGCTCGCAGGACCGGAATTGCAGGCGACGGCAAAAGCAGCGGCGAACATCAGGACAACAGCTTGGACAGCACGCACGTAATAAGCTCGAATCACAAGGCGTCACACACGTTTAGAGGGCTTCACGTTATCCGTGCGAAGGTACACTGTCAAGCGAAGAAGGTTCTCCCTTTCCACTGAAGAACCCTCTGGCGGTTGACTTTGACCGGCATGGGCACGAATTTCGCACGATTCCGTGCACATTCGTCCGCTGCACAGTTGTTCATTCATATACCCTATAGCTCACCGGACGCACCGCTTGGACGATTCACGTCGTCATATACTCGTTGTGGACGATGAACCCTACATCGGCCGCATCATACAGCTCAAGCTGGAAAATGGGCCGTATCAGGTACAGCTGGCCTATGACGGCCGGTCTGCGCTCGACCGGCTGCGATCCGACCAGACGATCGACGTCATCCTGCTCGACATCATGATGCCCCACTTGAGCGGCCTGGACGTTCTCGAAGAGCTGCGCGGACTACCGCACCGCCAGACCACGCCCGTCATCATGCTCACGGGCAAAGGCCAGGACACGGACCGCGAGCGCGCCGCCAGCCTCGGCGCCACAGATTTTCTCACCAAGCCGTTCAGCCCAAAGAAACTCCTTGCCCGAATCGACGAGCTCTTCGCGCACTGACCTTTGGGCAGTTGTGCTGGCCGGCGGCGTCGGGTCACGCTTCTGGCCCGTATCGACCCCGCACCATCCCAAACAGCTTTTGCCCCTCGCCAGCGACCGTCCGCTGATACAGGACACGATCCGGCGCATATTGCCCCTCGTTCCCTCCCAACGCATTCGCATCCTGGCCGGCGGACAGATCGGCGGCGCAATCATCAAGACGGTCCCGGAGCTGTCTGAGCGGAATCTCCTGAACGAGCCCCTCGCACGCGGGACTGCTCCGGTGCTCGCGTGGGCCGCGCATGAAATCGCCCGGAAGTCACCGGATGCGGTAATGATTTCGCTGCACGCGGACCACGCGATCGCACCGGAGAATGTGTTTCGGGACCAGCTCGCGCGGGTTGCAGAAGCGGCGGCGACAGAACAGCGACTCTTTACGCTCGGCGTACGACCATCACGCGCCGAGACGGGCTACGGTTACATACGGGTCGGGGCCCCGCTGAGCTCTGCCGACACATTCGAGGTCGCGGAATTCGTCGAAAAGCCTGGCGCGGAGACAGCCGGGAGCTACGTGCAGGACGGCAGGTATTTATGGAACAGCGGCATCTTCATACTGCCCGTCCGATTGTTTCTCGATGAGATTCGCGCGCACACGCCGGAGCTCGCACCGCTTTTGCCATTGCTCGATGAAGGGAACGTCGCGGAATTCTTCCGGCGCGCGCCCACACTGACGGTTGATGAAGGCGTGCTCGAGCGCAGCTCACGTATTGGTGTCGCACCTGCGACGTTCAGCTGGGATGATGTCGGCGCGTGGGACGCGGTCGGTCGCAACCGCACGCGGGATGCATCCGGCAACGTTGCGGTCGGTGACGCACACGTCGTAGAGGCGAGGAATTGCATCGTGTGGGCGGAGGATGGTCCCGTCGTTGTTTTTGGAGGCGATGACCTCGTGGTCGTCCGCGCGAATGGTGTGACGTTCGTCGCACCGCGCGCACGTACAGCCGACCTGAAGATGTTGCTGCAGGAGCTCCCGGAATCACTGCGCAATCTGAACGACGAATGAGCTTCGATCTTGTTCTTTATGACGATACCATTGCGCGCAGCTGGCAGCCCTTCACACTCACCCGCCCTGCCGGCGAGCTGCTCTTTGGCGCGCTGACGTTTCGTTCGCGCTGCGAGCGAATTCTCGGGGCGAACTGCATCGGCTACATCACGGATGAATTGCTGCGCGATTTCGACGAGCCCGGTGTACCGCACGCCACCCGGATGTCTGCGCTGCCGCGCGATCGCAATCTGCTCTTCATTTCCTCCCGTTTCGTTCCTGATACATTGCGGCCACAGCAATGGACGTTCGACGCAACGCCGGCTGTTCTTCTCTGCGGTGGTGATCCATGCGGCTACTACTGCCCCGCGGGCGCCGAGCTGCCGACGGAAGAATTTCTTCTAGGCGATGGCGATCGGGTGCCCGCAGGCGTGAAGTCGATGCCCGTCGATGGGCACACGATCGCAAAGCTGTGGGATCTGATTGCGAAAAACGGCGCACAGATCGCACACGACATCGCGACACTCTTCCCCGGCACACAGCCGAACGATGTCCTCACCGGACCCGGCATCTATCGCATTGGCGGCGCAGCACTCATCGCACACGCGACGGTGAAGTGCGAGCCCGGCGTCGTATTCGATCTGACGAACGGACCGATCTGGCTCAGTGCCAACGTCACCGTCAAAGCGTTCACGCGTCTTGCCGGACCCTCGTACATCGGACCGAAGACGACACTGCTCGGGGGCGTCTACGCAGACATTTCCGTTGGCCCGCAATGCAAGGTACACGGCGAAATGGAGGAGTCGATCGTGCTCGGGTGCAGCAACAAGGCGCATGACGGATTTCTCGGCCACGCGTACGTCGGACGCTGGGTGAACCTCGGCGCACTGACCACGAACAGCGACCTTAAAAACAACTACGGCTCGATTCGCGTCTGGACCCCCGGCGGAGAAGTCGACACCGGTGAAACGAAGCTGGGTTGTCTGCTCGGAGACCACGTGAAGACAGGCATCGGCACGATGCTGAATACGGGCACAGTGGTCGGCACGGGCTCCAACATCTACGGCTCGGCAATGCCGCCCAAATACGTGCCGCCGTTCAGCTGGGCGAGCGGAGACGAGCGTACGGAGTATCGCCTGGAGAAGTTCCTGGAAACCGCTGAAGTGGCCATGAAGCGGCGCGGCGTAACACTTTCTCAGTCACAGAAGAAAATGCTGGAGGCAGTCTGGCTTCGGAGCCGTAATATCGATTAGATTGCAGTATGAGAGTCGCAGTGCTCGGCAGTGGCAGCAACGGCAACTCGACGCTTGTCGAATCCGACGGCGTTCGTGTCCTGATTGATGCGGGGTTCAGCGGCAAGGAGCTCGAGCGTCGTCTTGCAATCCTCGAAATCGATCCAGCCTCCATCACCGGCATTGTCATCACGCACGATCATGGCGACCACACGCGCGGCATGGGCGTGCTGGCGCGTCGCTTTGGCACTCCCCTCCATCTGACCGCACGCACGCGCGCTGCATGCGCAGAGCTCCTCACCGGCGAAGAGGACGTGCGCACCTACAGCTCGGCCACGTCGTTTCAGATCGGCGCGCTGGAGATTCAACCGTTCCTGACTGTGCACGATGCGGCGGATCCGGT
>JBBQYT010000162.1:0-5831 GCA_038208385.1 Longimicrobiales bacterium
CGACGCCAATCGACAGCGTCATGAGCGGCACCCATAGAATATTGCCGCGTCGATCCCTTCCAAGGAAGTACCCAGCCCGTCGATCTTCTTCTGTGTACTGATACGGAATCAGCTCATCGAAGATCTCGATGATCTCCTCACAGATGACCCGCATGTTGTCGAGCGGCGCATTGAAGATGAAGTCGTCGCCGCCGATGTGTCCGATAAAACCGTTGGGCGCGTAGGCTTTTACGACATCGCGCAGGATTCGTGACAGCAGCAGAATGACCCGGTCGCCTTCATTGTAGCCGTACCGGTCATTGAATTCCTTGAAGTGATCCAGGTCTGCGTAACAAACTGCGAAGAGCTCGTTGCGCTGCATCCGGGCGCCGATATCTCGCTCGATCTGGGCAGTGCCGGCCAGGCGCGTCGTCGGATGAACGCCAACGTCGCGGTCTGCGCGGTTGAGTGTGACATGGAGGCGGAGGAGTTGCTCGCGTGGCTCCATAGCGTCCGTGAGGACCTCATCCGCACCGGCCTCCAGCCCGTTGTAGACGATGCCATCGGAGGCGGCGGGAGCCATCAGGATTACTGGAACGATGGCGCTGAACGTATCGCTCTTCAGGGCGCGGCAGAGCTCGAAGGAGTGTTCATCCCCCCGGGTCTCAATGACGATGCCTGCTGGAAACGTTCGATTTACCAGCGACATGACCTCGTCGATGCTCGGAAGGTGCTCGATCTCGAGTCCCTGACGCGCAGCAAATTCGGTTACAGTCGTTGGACACTCGCGCCCGCTCGGCGAGTGATACACGATGAGCGTTCGAAAACCCATTATCGCCGGGAAATGGTCTCGTTCGGGGGAGTTCTGCTGAAACTAGCCCGGTAACCCCTTTTTGTCAAACCCGTTTACGACGTTTGCTGCCCTTGCGGCCGCCCGGTCCGCGGCCCTTACCGTTGGGCGGTCCGCCACCCTTCCGGCCGCCGGGGCGACCGCTTCCTGCGGTCCGGTGAGACCTTATGCCTTGCCCCTTCGCTGAGCGGCCTGTCGCACGGGCGCCGGCCTCCTCGATCAGATCGAAATCGATTTTCCGCTCCTCGAGATCGACGCGGGCAACTTTCACGCGAACCCGGTCGCCCAGGCGGAGGCGGCGCCCCGTCCGCTCTCCGACCAGAGCGTACTCGTTTTCAACGTAGACATAGTAGTCGTCATCGAGCGAGCTGACGTGCAGCAGTCCTTCGACAAAGAAGTCATCGAGCAGGACGAAGCAGCCGAACGCCGTCACGCTCCCGATCGTCCCCCCAAACTCCTCGCCCAGGTGCCGTTGCATGAACTCGACCTTCTTCAGATCAATGCTGTCGCGTTCGGCATCAACGGCGACGCGCTCGCGTTCGCTTGCGATGCGTGCGATCTCGGGCAGCAGGTCTTCGTTCAGTGCTGCGGACGGTCTCTGTTTGTCGATGAAGACCGCAGCGCTGATGCGATGGACGATAAGATCGGGATAGCGCCGGATCGGCGATGTAAAATGCGTGTAATGCTTGGATGCGAGGCCGAAGTGTCCGACGTTTTCCGCGCTGTACTTCGCCTGCTTCATCGAGCGCAGCACGACTGTCGACAGGAGCGTTTCCTCCGGCCTTCCCTTCACCTGCTCAATCAGGCTCTGCAAATCCCTGGGTCCCGGCGTGCCGCGCTTACCGAGCTTCAGGCCGAACGTCGCGACAAAATCGCGAAGCTGCTCCAGTCGTGCAGGATCGGGCGGTTCGTGAATACGATAAAGTGATGGCGTTTTTGTGCGCGCCGTCATCGTTGCAATCGTCTCGTTGGCCAGGAGCATGAAATCTTCGATCAGGCGATGGCTTTCGAGGCGTATCACTTTCTGGATGTCCGTCGGCTCACCCGCCGAATTCAACAGCACGCGTGCAGACGGCAGATCGAAGTCGATGCTGCCGCGCGCTGCACGTGCAGCGCGCAGGCGGCGTGCGAGTGCAGCGAGCTGAAGCACAGCAGCGTCAGTTTCTGCATCGATCGCGTTCGTGTTGTCGAGCACGCCCTGCGCATGTTCATACGCAAGCTTGTGCCGGCTTCTGATGACCGTCCTCTTCAGCGTGGTGCTGCGCACTTCACCATCGTCTCCCATGGTAAGCAGTACAGAAAGCGCGAGACGATCTTCATTCGGGCGTAGCGAGCACAGGTCTGCAGAGAGCGCTTCGGGTAGCATCGGAATGACGCGGTCGACCAGGTAGACGCTGGTGCCGCGTCGCAAGGCCTCGGCGTCGAGAAGCGTCCCTTCAGTGACGTAGTGACTGACATCCGCGATGTGCACCCCGACTTCCCAAAGGCCCTCGCCTGTGGCACGAATGGACAATGCGTCGTCGTGATCTTTTGCATCGATGGGATCTATCGTGAAGACGAGCTGGTCGCGCATGTCGAGTCGGCCGCGCAGGTCGGCATCGGTCAAACCCTTTGCACGCAGCGCTTCCGCTTCCTGCACGACGGATTCCGGAAACTCGACGGGAAGTTCGTGGCCGTACAACACGGCCAGGACGTCGACACCGGGACTGCCGAGTTTGCCGAGAACGCGATCAATGTCACCTGCAGGACCGAGATGGTCGTTACCCCAGCTCGTAATTCGAACGACCACAACATCGCCTTCTTCCGGAATGACTTCCTGGCCCGGCGGCACGAATACGTCGCGCGAAAGCTTCGAGTCTTCCGGCACGACAAAGCCGAAGTTCTTCGATGCGTGGAATACACCCACGATCGTCGAGCGCGCACGCTCGAGGATCTTTACGACGGATCCTTCGATGCGGCCGCCGCGCTTCTGGCGTTCGATGCGCGCGACGACGCGGTCTCCATCGAGCGCGGATGCAAGTCCATCCGGCGGAACGTAAAGGTCTTCCGATTTCGCCTTCTTGTCCGTGTTGTCAGGTATGACGAATCCGGCTCCGCTTCGAATCGTGCGCAGTCGTCCTACGACGAGATTGATTTTTCCGGGAGCGGCATAGCGCTGGTGCTGGACACGATACAGTGTGCCGTTGTCTTCGAGACGCTGGAGATCGTCCTTGAACTCGGGATAGTCCTCGGTCGGAACGCCGAGGCCCTTCGCGAGCTCCTTGGACTTGAGGGGTCGCCCTGCAGCCTGCAGATAGTCGACGATTTCTTCCGGAGTCGGAAGCGGCACGTGTTACCTCCCGGGCAGCATGAGATGTGCTTCGGCTCGCCAGCGGAGCGAGCTACCCAGGGGCTCGACGCTGTTTTCGATCTTCAACCTGCTCTGATCAATGTGCATCATCTTGAGTCGGGATGCGATCAGCGCATCGACGGCACTGGCCATGTGGTTTGCCAGTATTATGCCGAGCACGTGATTCGACTGGCGCAGCGCTTCATCGCTTTGATGGATGATCTCCCCGAACACGCGCTGTTCGAGTGCGTTGTCACCCCACGCAAATGCGTAGGACGGCGGAATCGCATTCCGCTGATAATAGTTGAGTGCACTCTGGTACTGCGGAGATGAAACCGGCTGCTCCGTACCTGACGAAAAAAACAGCGAGCGAGCGCGGTCCCACACTTCTCCGTTGAACGTCGATCCATCCGTTTCAGGCTGAATACCAGCTGCATTCGGATTCACATCGAATGCGCCACTCGCGTCGTTCTTGCTGAGTGCTTCGTAATAGGGAAACGTGGTATCGCGTCTTTCCCCGACACTGACGCGCCGGGCAACAGCCCAGGCGAGATCGCGGTAGCGCTGTTTGAGCGCGTTGCCCTGGCTGTGATGGTTGACATAGGTGATCCACGCCCACGCTTCGATGGCAACGTATGGCACCCAGCGATCGCTACCCAGCAGCTTTTGCCCGGCACCCGGAATCACGACAGACGCGAGCATAGCTGCGCCTGGCGTGACCGTGAACGGCTTTGCATTGACGTTCGGAAAGCGTGGGTGGGACCGAAGCTGCTGGGCCGTTACGCGGGACGGCGCGAGCAAGACGAAGAGAATCAGCAGGCGTCGAATCAGAAGCTTCGACAAAAAGCGCGACCTAAAAGCTGATGGCAAAAGTCAATTGCGGCGGCTCGCCCTGAGGATTGAGGCTCGAGGAGCTGAATGCCTTCGCGACGGCGATGTCAAAGCGCTCGTATCGCAAACCAACTCCCACAGCGAGGCCTGTATTGAGTCCGCTTCCACCACGGAAGCCGGTCATGAGAAAGATAGTCTTGTTTACCGAAAGCTCCACACCCACAGATGGTACGAGTCCAAGTCCGCCACGTAGCCGCGTGTCTGCTTGCGCAGTCACCCAAAGCTCCGTGGTACTATCCGGGTGGATATGCTGCAACAGCTCGTACGAAGCGCCCATTCGCAACCGCGTCGGCGGCGGGTCGGACTGATCGACGTTGATGACCTGCAGCTTGAAGCCCGCGTTGTTGATCGCTACGCCGAGGCGCAGACCCCGCAGCCCGGGCGCATGATACTGCAGACCGAGGTCGACTTCCTGCGTAGTTCCGGTGAATTGAGCGGCTGCGCAATCGCCGGCGCAATCGTTTCTGAATTGATAGAGCTTGTAGTTCAGGCCAGCAGTGACGCCCGCAACAACGGGTGTTGCAAAGGATAGAATAACCAGCTGTTCACGAGTCGAGAGCGTTCCGGTCGGCAAGCCATTGATGTCGACCGCATCACTCTGTCCCTCATCGAACAGGTGGTAGGTGATGCCGATGGTGCCGATGCCCTTCGGCGTGAAGAAAAGCGACAGCGCATCCATTTGTGCCTGCGTGACGGTGCCGTGGTGCACGACGAACTGACCTTTGCGCATCCACGCGAGACCCGCCGGATTTACGAACAATGCATCGCTGGTCGGCGCAGTCACGAGCGCTTGCCCGAGGGCAACGGAGCGGGCGCCCACGGGAAACAGCAGGACGAGACAACATTCGGTTGCAGGCACGGATGACTGCGCGCGCACCGACGGCCCACCGCAGAGTAGCAGGAACGTGCCCAACAACACCGGGCGGCAGAGTCTTCCGATTGTGCGAAGCAACTGAAGCTCAGCGGATCCTAGAGAGGCTTGGCCTCATCGACCAGCATGATCGGAATGTCATCGCGGATTTCGTAGCGCAGCTTGCACGTGTGGCAGACCAGCTCGCTCTGCTCCGGCTTGAACTCGAGCTCGCCTTTACACTTTGGACAGACAAGAATCTCGAGAAGCTCTTTGTCGATCATTGATCGTGCCTTTCAGGGTGCGGCCCATCAGTGGCCGGCTGTTCTTCATCAGGCAGGTGATAGCCAAGGTAGGCAAGCGTAGTACGCTTGCGGCGCCAGCCCGGCAGCGTCTTCACCCACAGGTCCAGATACACACGAGTGCCAAGCAATGCTTCGATCTTTTCGCGCGAACGGGCTCCAAGCTTCTTGATGCCGGTACCCTGGTGCCCAATCAGGATCGCTTTCTGACTGTCACGCTCGACATACACTGTCACCCGAATGTAGACCGGATCAGACGCTTCTCGAAACTCCTCCACACGCACAACCGTCGCGTACGGAATCTCCTCCTCGTATTCCTCGAAGATCGTCTCGCGCACAAATTCGGCGACAAAGAACCGGACGGGCTGAATGGCCACGTCTTCAGGATCATACAGAAAGGGTGAGTCGGGAAGCGCACCAATCAGGCGATCGCGCAGTGCCTTGATGCCCGTGCCGTTCGCAGCTGAAATGCGCAGCGGCTCAATACCGAGCTCGCGCACGCTCCACTCGTTGAGTAGACCCACCGCGCCGTCATCACCCTGATCCATCTTGTTGATCGCGACGGGGAGCACTGCACGTCGCGAGCGCAATGCACTCATTGCCTCGCTGTCCTGCGTCGGCAGCTCGTCC
>JBBQYT010000163.1:0-5820 GCA_038208385.1 Longimicrobiales bacterium
ATAGGCGCAGCCGGGCGAACATCCCAGACACGCCATTTCACACCCGTCTCGTCCCTGAATTCGCGCAGCATCTCTGTCTATCGATTCAAAAGGTGGTACAGCATCACCTCGCGCGCGCGAACAAATGTGCAAATACCGGACCCGAAACTGCCTCGAAAACACCCTCCAAACACTCGATCAGGGCGGGCCCAGAACATCCGCGACCATCTCCTTCAAAGCATTCAGATCAAAGGGCTTCTGAAGAAAACGGCCCTTCCCGAGAAACCCCCTCCGCTCCAGCTCCTCAGGGCCGTATCCGCTGATGAAAATCACAGGCAAATCCGGCAGCCCCTTATAGCTCTCCTCCACCAGGTCAGGCCCACTCATGTCCGGTAGCCCCACGTCGGTTATCAGAATCCCAACGTCCTCGTCACCAAGCACGCGCAACGCTTCCGCAGCGGTCTTCACCCCGACAACGCTATAACCTTTCCTTTTGAGCGAACGACTCAGCAGCGCGCGCACCGCATCATCATCTTCCGCGAGCAGAATGCATTTCAAGCGGATCTTCGCTTGTTCCTGGTGGATGTAATTGTGAAGATTCAGCTTAGACTGAATGACAAATCGCGGGAAGGGCAGCGGCTGCCTATTTTTCCGAGAGTACCACGAGCCACGAGCCACGAGCCACGAGCCACGCGCCACGAGCCACGAGCCACGAAAGATGAGGCACCGATTCCCGGGCACTCGAACAATCACGACTCCTACGCCGTTCTGCGCTATCCGGATTTCAAGCGCTTTCTGATCGGGAATCTGATCGTTACGCTGGGAAGTCAGATGCAGACGGTTGCGGTGGGTTGGGACTTGTACGAGCGGACCGGTTCTGCGCTGGCATTGGGTGGTGTCGGGCTCGCGCAGGTGCTGCCGGTGTTCGCGCTGACGCTGCCTGCGGGTCACTTTGCGGATCGCTTTCCGCGGAAGCGCGTGTTGATCGCATCGCAGGCGCTGATGATTGCGAGCTCACTGGGCCTCGCGCTGACATCGGCGACACGGGCATCCGTGGTACTGATGTATGCGTTTCTGTTGCTTCAGGGTGTAGGCCGGGCGTTTCAGGCGCCGGCAAAGGACTCGCTCGCGCCTCAGCTGCTTCCGCCGGAGATGCTGCCGCAAGGTGCGACGTGGCGCAGCACGGTGTTTCAGCTTGCGTCCGTGGTCGGCCCCGGGGTCGGCGGGCTGGTCATCGGACTCACGCGCCAGGCATGGCCCGCGTACGTGCTTGCCGCCGCAGGCGCACTGATCTTCTCGGTGTTGATTGCCCCTGTACAGCCGCGCGAGCACGCGAGAGGCGCGCGCGCCGGCATTCGGGAGACGATCCTCGGCGGCATTCGCTTTCTCCGCCACACGCGCGTACTTCTGGCCATCATCACGCTGGATATGTTTGCCGTACTGCTCGGCGGTGCGACGGCGCTTTTGCCGATTTATGCAAAGGACATCCTGCACGTGGGCCCTGCGGGACTGGGCTGGATGCTGGCTGCGCCGTCGGTTGGCGCATTGTTGATGGCATTTGCGCTCACGCACAGGCCGCCGCTCAACAACGCGGGCAAGACACTGTTGTGGGCCGTTACAGGCTTCGGTGTTGCGACGATCCTCTTCGGCATCTCCCGCTCGTTTGCGTTCTCGCTCACCATGCTATCCCTGCTCGGCGCGTTCGACAGTGTGAGCGTCGTGATTCGCAGCACGCTGCTGCAGGTGCTGACACCGGACGAGCTGCGTGGTCGCGTAGCGGCAATCAACAGTCTGTTCATTGGAACGTCCAACGAGCTGGGTGAATTCGAGTCGGGTACGCTCGCGGCGTTCGTGGGTCCTGTCGTTGCCGTTGTCATCGGCGGCATTGGTACGATTGTCTCGGTGCTAATGGTTGCGCGCATATGGCCGGAAGTCCGCGCAATTCGTTCACTGCGACCTGTCGAGCTCGACGTGCCGGTTGTCGCTGACGTACGGGATGGCGTGAGTCCATAAAAACGGATCGCTTGACGGAACGTCCCTGAACACAATCCTCTCGACAGTCCCCACCTGCAGTTGAAGGCCAAACCGTTCCGCTATCGCATACAAATACGCTTCTTCGAGAGCATAGCACGAGTCTATGAGATCATCGGAGAAGCAATGTCGTTCATATCGCAGAAACGCATCGCACGCGCGGCGGCACTTGTCATCACTACGTTTGGAATTGCTGCGCCGCTCTGCGCACAGAGCGCGCAGGAACCGCCGCTACAGCTTCAGCGACTCACCGGACCCATCACGATCGACGGCATCCCGGACGAGCCCGCGTGGCAGGACATAACACCTCTGCCGCTCACGATGTATACGCCCGTCTTTCGCGGCGCGCCGACGCAGCGAAGCGAGATTCGCGTGGCGTATGACGATCAATACCTGTACGCGGCAGGCTGGTTCTACGACACGGATCCGTCCGGCATTCGGGTCAATTCGCTGTACCGCGACCGCTGGAACGGCGATGATGCATTCGCCATCTACATCGATGCGTTCAACGACAACCAGAACGCAAAGTGGTTTGGTACGACGCCCGCGGGCATGCGCTTCGACGTGCTCGTGTCGAACGACGGTCAGACGCAGAACGACAGCTGGGACACGTTCTGGGATGCGAAGTCGCGCATCACAACGGAAGGCTGGTTCTCCGAAATACGAATTCCCTTCTCCAGCCTCGGCTTCCAGGCGCGCGCTGGCAAAGCCGTGATGGGACTGACCGTCACACGCTTCGTCTCCAGGCTTAACGAGCGCGTCACATTTCCGGAAATCGATCCGAAGTTTCAGTTTCGCCAGGCATCGGTCGCACGCGATGTCGTCCTCACGAACGTGCACAGCTCGAAGCCGCTCTATGTGACGCCGTACGCGCTCACCGGCATGGATCAGCGTCCTATCCTCGCCCTCGGCGCGCCGGAATTTCATACGGAGCGGCGCATGTCGCGCGAAGCCGGTGTGGACCTGCGCTACGCACTCACGAGCGAGCTCACCGTCGATGTGACGACGAACACAGACTTCGCACAGGTAGAGGCCGACGACGAGCAAATCAACCTCGATCGCTTCGACTTGTTCTTCCCCGAAAAACGACGGTTCTTCCAGGAGCACTCGGACATCTTCGACTTCGCGCTCGGCGGAAGCAGCCGGCTATTTCATTCGCGTCAGGTCGGCCTCGTAAACGGCGTCAGCGTGCCCGTGCTCGGGGGCGCGCGCGTCGTGGGACGCGTTGGGCGCTGGGATGTCGGGCTGCTCAACATGCAGACGAACAGCGATCTGGGCGCGCCATCGGAGAATTTTGGTGTCTTCCGCCTGAAACATCCGGTCTTCAACGCCAACTCGTACGTTGGCGGAATGGTGACGAGTCGTCTGAGCAACGGCCGCTACAATGTCGCATACGCGACTGACGCATCGGTGCGCGTCATCGGGCACGATTACATTGCAGGGCAGGTCGCACAAACTACCGATGACGCGGATACAACCCACGCGGACATCACGGACCGTTCGCAGGTGCACCTGAGCTGGTTCAGGAGATCGAACCGCGGCCTCAATTACGCAACGAATCTCACGCACATCGGATCGGCATTCCGTCCCGAGCTTGGATTTCTACCGCGCGCCGATTTCACATCGATCACGTCGTACGTGCAGTACTACAAGTACACGGACACGAATCCCACGCTCGCGCGCTATTATCCCGGCATCTATGCGGAAGCATACTACCGGAACAGGGATCACGTGATGGAAACCGGCAAAATCGCGACGTGGGTGGAGTTCGAAACGAAGAAGGGCGGCGACGGCTGGTTCGAGCCACAGCTGTTCCACGAAGACGTGCTCGAGGCGTTCACGATCGCCAGCGGCGCAGACGTGCCGCGCGGAACCTATACGTTCGCAAACCTGTGGCTGCACTGGGCGCCACCGTCGGGGAAGAAGCTGCGCACAGAAATGGATTTGCAAACGGGCACGTACTTCGATGGCACACGCACGCAGCTGATCCTGTCACCAACATGGAACGTGTCCCCGCATCTCGAGCTTGGCGGCGACTACATCGGTAATCGGCTGCGTTTTGGATCGCGTGCGCCGGGAGCAGACATCCATCTCGCTCGTGCGCGCGTGCGCATCGCGTTGAATGCGCGCGCATCCGGAAACGCATTTGTGCAGTACAACTCGACGACAGACCGGCTGAACATGAACCTGCGACTGCGGTACAATTTCGCGGAAGGAACGGACCTGTGGCTCGTGTACGATGAGGGACTCGCTACCGATCGCCTCTCATCCGATCCAATTGGGCCGCGTTTGCCGTTGTCGGCATCGCGGTCACTGATCCTGAAATATTCGCGGACATTTCAGATGTAGACTTCCTCGCCGGCATGCTAATTCGGGACAGCTGGGGTCCCCCCCCGCATCAAATATTCGTGGCGAACGGGGGCAGATCCATAGCTGGAGAGGCCGCTACTTCAACGCGCCAAACCGAATCGTCATGCAGCCTGGATCAGGACCCGCACAGTAGTAACCCAACACCTGCATTTTTACGAACGCCCCGTCGACGGTTCGAATGGCATACACGTGATCCAGTGTCGTGAGCAAATGCGTTGAGAATCCGTACCCATACCACCGGCTCAACGGCGCACTGGCTGTATCACGCCCCGCAACACTCCCGACATACCCCGTCCGCGGTGCAGTCGTCACATCGTCAAAACGCACTGCGCCAAGATCGACAACACCCGCACTACCGCGAAACGCAGGCGCTCCATTCACAATGATGTGAAAGCGACGAAACGCGATGTCCCAATCGTCGCCCGGCGCGACCAGGCGCGCCTGAGCAAAGCTGAAGTGATGCCACGCCGCTTCATCGCGCGCATTCGCAGTGAAGATGCGCGCATGCGCGTGCGCACTGTCCAAGCGTGCAGCCGCGATTGGCTCGTACGTGATCGTATTCGTCGGACGACGCACTGCGACGACGAGTAGTCCGATCACGACCAGAACCATCACAGCAATCCCGAGCGCCAGGCGGTTGCTCACGCCAAGCGATTCCAGCTGCTTCAAGGCGATCGTTCTCCATTGATTGGCAAACCCCAAAGGACCGGCTTCCGAGAACAATTTGCGCAAACAGTACCTGAAGTACGCAAACTTTCGTCGGTTTGAAGCCCCTGCCGGGGTCGCATGATTTTGATAACTCGTTGTTATACAGCCACTTGGATGTCGTGCCAGCTCGTGGTACCAATGCTGCCTTATAGGGAGCCAACAAGGCAGTCACGGCGAGCGGGAACTCCGGGGAGAGCGCCGTGGCGAGACGGGCGGTCGGTGAGAAATCACCGGCCGCTTCGTCTTTTTATACCGGCAAAGCTACCTTTCCGGAATGGAATCGAACGCCGAAATGCAGGCATCGCGGCGGCAGTTTTTGCATCGCGCGGGCTGTGCGATATGTGGGCTGGCAGTCACGAGCACCACGGGTCTCACGGCTTGTGCAGCACGCGCAGGCCTGCAGCCTCACGTGTCTGCAGGCGAAGTCAGAATTGATGTCGGAGACCTGAAGGAAGTTGGCGCGTGGCGCGTGTCGGACGTAACCGGCCCTGATGGGGCGCCCGTTCTCGTCGTGCACGAAGCGGATGGCGTTACAGCATTTTCGATGCAGTGCACGCATTCGGGATGCACGATCGACGCACCGGTCGACCAGCGCATGACGTGTCCGTGTCACGATTCGCAGTTCGCGCTGAGCGGTGAAGTCCTGCGTGGGCCCGCAGCACAGCCGCTCGGCCGCTATCGCACCGCCTACGATCACAAAACGCACATGCTGACCGTGAGCTTCGGCTAACG
>JBBQYT010000164.1:0-5816 GCA_038208385.1 Longimicrobiales bacterium
GCCAGCGCCTTGCGCACCATTCTCTCTGCCGTGCGATTGCCATTGCCGTTGCGCACGTTGCCGTTCCCGAGAACCAGCGGATCAATGAGTGCATCGCCCTGCCGCACCTTGCGGTCGAGGTTTGGCAACGGCGGAACCGGCCGGGTGACGACGACGCTCGTCGCTTCCACGGTCAGAGTCAGCCACAGACGCAACGCACACAGCAACGCGGCATCCTGCTGTACATCGACGCCGAAAAGGCATTCGCCGATGATGCGTCTGCGCGTCGTGCGAAGGTCGCACAGCGTCAACGCACTCTCCATGCGCGCGATGCGCGCGAGCACGCCAAGAAGGAATGCGCCCGAGCCGCACGCGGGATCCAGCACCTTGAAGCGCTTGAGGAGCGCGCGCAGGCGATCTCGTTGCTCGGATGTGAGTGAGCTCGCGTCGGCCGTTGCGACAAGCACTGCCGCTCGTTCGCGGGCAATATTCAATGCGGTTGCCAGGTGCGTCGCCAATGCATTCGACACAAGTCGGTCGACCACAGCTGCCGGCGTGAAGAACGTTCCGCTCGAGCTCCGCTTGTCCGGGCTCATGAGTCCCTCGAACACGCGCCCGAGCATCTCAGGATCGATGCCCGAGTCGCCCGGCTCCGATGCCAGTGCGTCGGACGAGTCGCGCGCTGTGAACGTGTAACACTCGAGGAAGTTCTCGATGACGGCGATTGAAACATCGTCCGGCAGATCGAGGAACGCGTATTCGCGTTCGATTGCGTGCCGGTCGAACAATCCGCCGTTCAGGTATGGAACCGGCCCGAGCTGCCGTGCAGCAGCGGTTCGTCGCTCGAAACGACGATTCAGTGCGGCAAAGAACAGTGGGTGGAGGACGCACCGGTAGAATGATTTGCGTTTCGACTGCCGTTGCCACGCGCGGACGCGATGGATGATGTACTCGACATCGCCGGCAAGGTGTCCCGACCGCTGCAGGAAGTACAAAAACATCAGGCGACACAACAGCAGCAGCGCGAGCTGTTCGCGCTCGCCTTCACGCGCTGCAGGAATACCCGTCCATGCGCGCGCAACAATCAACCGCTGCGCCTGGAACTCCCGAAAGAATTTCTGTGTGATGCGCGACCGGTCGAGTGCGCGCGAGTGTCTCAGTGCGAGCGCGGTCGGTCCTTCGTTGTCCTTCGCAACCATGTCCTGCAGAATCTGCACATCGGAACCGCGCGGCCTTGCTGTTTCGATGATGACAAAGCGCAGCTGTCCATCGAGGCCAAAGCTGCCGAGCGCTAAAACACCGCTGGACTCTCCTGAGACGAGGTACAGTGCAGGCGAAGCTGCGTCGAGAGAACGAAGTCGCCTAAAAACGTTGGACGGAAACTCTGCATTGCACGAACCGTCGGTGCGCGCGAGCCACACGACGAATCCATTGGTGGTACGAGCCCACTCAACGCTTGCGACGCAGGAGGGCAGCACGTCGGAACGGAGGAGGTGTTGGGGTACATCCACGAAGTTCGCGGACAAAGACATCTCGGCGAGCAGCGCCGCAATACCCGCGCAGTCCGTACATCGCTTCAGCGAATCGACTAATGAAGTTTCGGCAGTCACGCCGACGAATACTCATGAAACGGTGGGGCGGAGAAATGGCCGGAAGGGACGACTTAGCGGAAGAGAGCGAGCACAACCTCGAAGATGATGAGAAGCAGAATTCCGACTTCGAGAATCTCCGAGCGTGCGGTCGCGGCTTCATCGTATAACGCAGTGTACGTATCCCGAATGATCGACAGCTTCCGGTCGACTACTGCGCCCCACGCCGGTATGCGGTACAGCTCGAGCGCTGCACCGTAGATGCGTGCGAGATACACGTCTTCCGTGACCTTCAGTGCATTGTCAACACGCTCGGTGGTCTCGGTGACTTCCGCAACCAGTGTATACAGGTCGCGCGCGAGACCTGCGTACCGCCTGCGCGACAAGCCGCGAAATGTGCGGCGCGCTTCCTTCACACGGTCATACATGCGCGGAAGCTCGTGATCGAGCAGGTCGTCGTAATAGCGCAGCGCGAGCAACTGTGCGTTTGCAACTTCGAGCACATCGGCAACATCGAGGTCTCCCGAGGGCTCGAGCAGAAATGCATTGTCCCACGTGATGACGACGAGATCCGTATTCAGGTAGGAGAACTGATGACGCAGTGTGTCGCGACGCGCCTGCAGAGACAGCTCGCCACGTTCGCCGGCAAGGAGCGGAGCAAGATCGACGCGCTGCATGAACTGATCGGCCGTGTACGGATCATCGAGTGTGTGCACGATGCTCAGGAAGTAATCCTCCTCGAGCCGGCGCGCTGCCGGTCTGTCGAGCGCAGGCGCAAGCAACACACACACAGCATCGGCAAGCTCCTCGAACTTCTGTCCTGCGCTTCCCGAGTTTGCCGATTTGTCGAGCGCAAGCGATCCATCGACGAACTCGTTCCACTCCATTCCATTCACCGGCACTCTGAACGCAACGGACATCGCGCCGAAATCGTACACACGCGCCGTCGCTTCAGCGGTCATCGGACCGAGCGATGTATCGAGCACGACACTGCCGAGTCTGATCTCAACGGGCGGGACGCCGAACGCAATCGACTTCGCTTCTGCGCGCGCCAGGCGAATGCGCGTCACACCCGGCACCTGCACAGTGCGCAGCTGCTCCACACGATCGAGGTCGATCGCATACGCTACATCGAACAACCTGAGCGCGACGAATGCGCCCGACTGAACTCGCGGCACTCCAGTGGTGTCCATGCACGACGCGTAGAATATGATGAAACCGGCATTCAATCCAGCACGCACACGAGTACAAACCTGTGCGACGCCCCCTCCTTTAGGCATATTCCGCAGGTGTGTTGATAGGCGCAATACGGGATACAGTACCGGGACGAGTGTTTTGACGACAAATAAGAGAGCTGGAACGACGACGGCTGCTGCCGAAAAATTGTTCGCGGGCCCCGGCGAGATGCGGGTCTTATGTCGCGATTTCGACTGGGCGAGTACATCGCTTGGACCCGTTGAAGAATGGCCCCTCAGTCTCCGCACCACCGTCTCCACGCTCCTCGCCTCGAAGCACCCGATGTTCCTGTGGTGGGGTTCCGAGCTCATTCAGATCTACAACGACGCGTACCGGCCGAGCTTTGCCGAAGGCGGCAGGCATCCGCGTGCGCTCGGCGCTCCCGGCGCTGAGTTCTGGACGGACATCTGGTCGATCATTTCGCCGGAGATCGACCAGGTCATGTCTGGTGGCGAGGCGACCTGGCACGAGGACGCGCTGGTGCCGATCGAGCGTAACGGCCGCGTCGAAGAGGTGTGGTGGACCTACAGTTACGGACCTGCGTTTGATGACGATGGCGTAGTGGCCGGAGTCCTGGTCGTGTGCCAGGAGACGACGACGCGCGTGCTGACCGAGCATCGCCTCCAGGCGCTCACCCGGAAGCTTATAGGAGACCAGGCACGGCTTACTGCGGTGCTGGATGCTGCGCCGGCCGTGATGGCCGTTTATTCGGGGCCGGACCACGTCGTGACGTATGTGAACCCGGCGTGGGAGCGGATCGTGGGAAAGCCGGGCGCTATAGGCCGCACTTTTCGCGAGGTCTTCCCGGAGATGATCGACACCGGCGTGTTCGTGCAGCTCGATCGCGTGTACGAGACAGGCGAGCCATGGACCGTCACGGAGATACAGCTGCCGATGCAGCGTGCGCCGGGCGGGCCGATCGAGCGAACGTCCTGGAGCTTCACCTGGTTGCCGCTTCCCGGCGCTTATCCGGTGGGTCCATCAGGTCTTGGCGGCGACATCCTCGTCCATGCGCTCGATGTCACCGAGCAGGTGCGCGCTCGCCAGGAGATCGAGCGCCTGTTCGCCGACAGCGAGCGCGCCCGGTCGGATGCGGAAGGCTCGCGGGAGCGGATTTCAGGACTGCAGGCGTTGAGTGCCGCGCTCTCGACTGCCGCTACGGAAGACCAGATTGCCGACGTGATTGTCGCGAACCTTACGGAGATGCTGGACGCCGCAGGGATCGTCGTCGCGCGGGTGACGAAGCAGGGCGATGAGGTTGTGCTGCTACGGGTCGGTGGAATGCCCGACACGATCCGCGACCAGTGGTCATCGTTTCCACTGAGCATGCCGGTCCCTCTCGCGGACGTCGTTCGAACCGGCCAGCCGCTCTTTCTGGAATCGCGCTGCGCGATCATCGAGCGCTACCCCGACATTGAACCGCTACTTGATGCGACCGGACATCACGCCAGTGCTGTTGTGCCACTCATTCTGGAAGGCGGCGTTTTCGGCGTGCTCGGCGCCGCATTCAGCGCTCCGCGTCCGTTCAATGAAGAAAGCCGCGACCTGATCCTGACCGTGGCTCGCCAGTGCGCACAGGCACTCGAGCGCGCGCGCCTCTTCGAGTCCGAGCGCGAAGCACGCCAGCTCGCGGAAACCGCCAACCGCATCAAGAGCGAATTCCTCGCCGTCATGAGCCACGAGCTGCGCACACCACTCGGGGCAATCGATGGCTACGCCGAAATCATGGAGATGGGTCTCCATGGGCCGCTCACCCCCGATCAGGTGCAGGACCTCGATCGCATACGGAAAAGCCAGCGACACCTGCTTGGTCTCATCAACGGCGTGCTCGATTACGCACGCGTAGAAGCCGGAACTGTTCGCTACGCGATGCGCGACGTGCCCGTCCATGAAGCGCTCTCAACGTGCGAAGCACTCATCGCACCGCAGGTGCGCGCAAAGCACCTGTCATTCAACTACACGAGCTGCGATACGGATCTCATCGTCCGCGCCGACAGCGAAAAGCTCCAGCAAATCGTCCTCAACCTGCTCACCAACGCAATCAAGTTCACAGAGCCCGGCGGCCGGATCGAGCTGGGCTGTGCATCGTCTCAAAACGACTTCCGTATCACCGTGTCCGACACGGGCAGAGGTATCCCGGCCGACCAATTGGCGCGCGTTTTCGATCCGTTTGTGCAGGTCTCGCCACGGCTTGGGAACGCACAGGACGGCGTCGGACTCGGACTCGCCATCAGCCGCAACCTCGCCCGCGGAATGGCCGGGGACCTGACAGTCCAGAGTACGTCAGAAGTTGGCAGTACTTTCACGCTGATCCTGCCGAAGTAATCGCCGATAGAGCTTAGTCCGCTTGTAGGCGTTGCAGCGGCCTGCCATAATTCTTGCACTACCACTCGCAAAAGCCGCGGAACCGGACGGCGAAGCTACCCTTTTTGCAAGGCTCTGATTATGGCCAGGCTGGCCGCTTTCATACGCACAAACACCGAGCAGATCCTGTCGGAATGGGAGACGTTTGCCCGCAGCCTTCCACTGGGCGGCAACATGGATATTGGCGCCCTGCGCGACCATGCCAAGGACATGCTCGGCGTGATCGCCAGCGATCTCGAGACTCCGCAGAGCGGTGTGGAACAGACCGAGAAGGCAAAAGGAAACTCGGATTCCGATCAGTCCACGTCCGACACTGCGGCCCAGGAGCATGGTGCCGGCCGCGCGGGAAGCGGTTTCAGCGTCGAGGAAATGGTTTCCGAATTCAGGGCTTTGCGGGCGAGCGTTATCCGCCTGTGGACGAAGCAGCTGGGCACGGTTTGCGACGACGACCTGGAAGACATGACGCGGTTCAACGAGGCGATCGACCAGGCAATTGCCGAGTCCATTACGCGTTACACCAAAGACATCGACGAATCCAAGGACAGGTTCCTCGCGATCCTCGGCCACGACCTGCGCACGCCACTCGGGGCGATCATAACCTCAACGAGGTTCATGCTCGATACGAACGAGCAATCAGGCGATCTCGTT
>JBBQYT010000165.1:0-5805 GCA_038208385.1 Longimicrobiales bacterium
GAGGGGGCGAGGGGACCAATGCTCGCCGTGTCGCCGCCTCGCCCCCTCGCCACCTCGCCACCAACGGTCATTTGTCCGCGTGCTGGACGGACGGCGTCGCGTTTTTCACGGGCGGGACTGTCCGGATATAACGATAGATCGCGCGGATATCGTCGTCGGTCATTTTCCGGAATGCGCTCCAGGGCATATACGTGGCGGGGACGAGCTTACCCGCATGAAACCGGGCCACGAACCGGTCTTCCGACCACTTGCCCGTGATGCCCGTCGAGTCCGATGTCAGGTTGGGCGCTGTCAGGCGAATTGTGGGATCGCTTTCCGCACCATCCGTGTTACCGCCGCCCAGCCGCGGGCCTGTAAACGACCCATCCTGGTTACTCCGCCTGGTGTGACAGCCCGCACATTCGGCAATCGAGTTGACGAGATACTCGCCGCGCTCGACCGTCGGCGCTGCCGTCGGGGCGATTTTCAGCGCGGGCTTCTCCAGCACGTTGGGCCTGAGCATAAAAGCGACGATCATCTTGCCCATCACGTTCAGTTTCGGCTCCGGCACGGCGTGCTTCACCGGCGCCTGCGCGCGCAGATACGAAAGGACGGCGACGAGATCACCGTCACTGAGGCCGGCGAACTGCATGAACGGGACGGCCGCGCGGCCGTTCGGGCGAATGTTATAGCGAATCATGCGCGCGAGCTGGCCGTCGCTCCACCGGCCGATTCCGGTCTCCTTGTCAGGCGTCAGATTTGGCGAATACAAGTGGCCGAACGGCAGCCCGAAATCGTACCCGCCTGCAATCGGTACCTCCTGACCTGCCTCGACACTCGCGACAGCCTCGGACGTCGTATGACAATCGACACAGTGTGCCGCTCCATAAACCAGGTAACGACCGCGTGCAATGACAGCCGGGTCCGACGACGCGCGCAGATCCGGCATCGGCCGATCGGCGTAACGTCCGTCATTCCACGTCGCGGCCGCATACATAGCCGTACCCACGCCGGCGAGCATCATCAAGCCACCTACGATTCCGACAATTTTCCGTTTACGCATTCTTATTCAGCGATTAGCGATTAGCGATTAGCGATTAGCGATTAGCGATTAGTACGGCTTCGCCGCGACTGCGCTCGGGGCACAAAGGAGCCGCGCAGGATGCGTTTACGTCAGGGAGTTCGGCAAGGCTTTGCCGTGGGACGTCTCACCGTGCGGACTACGCGGTGACCGCTGACGGGGACAGCGCACTTGCATTATCGCCGCCTGAACGGGTCGGCGGAGTGGCTCGATCTTCAGAATTATTGTTGGGGCACTTTGGAATTTCTGATCTAATGGGGACTTTGGGGGAAGTGCGGTACCCCGCGTGCACTCAAGGAGGACAATCGAAGCGCTGCGGATGCAGCGCGCAACCAACGAAACTGATGCAGGAGCTTCATATGCGGCGTTCGACATTGTCCGTCCTCGCCCTTACGCTCGCGATTCCCGCGACGCTCAATGCGCAATGGGGGCGCAACAACCGCGGGTGGCAGCCGAGCACCAATCCGTTTTCCGTTGAAGTCATGGGCGGCGCGTTCAAGGACGCGCTGTCGCTGAACGACAATACGAAAGGACAGATCGGCTTTCTCGGCGGTTTGCGCGTCGGCTATGACCTGACCAGGCAGATCCGTCTCGTCGGCACTGGCTCCTATGGCCAGACCAACAACGTGGAGGGCAGCAGCTTCAACTCCGGCTTCTCGGACTTCCAATACAACAACCAATGGCTGGTTGCGACCGGCGGTCTCGAGCTGGTCCTGGTTCCAGGTGCCACCAGCTTCGCGATTGGCGCACAAGCCGGTGGCGCGTGGGAGCGTGAGGTCGAGGCAGGCTCGTCATGCGGTGGCGTCTTCAGCGGTGGCTGCACCCCGACGGAATGGGCGCGTCACACCGTTTACGTCCCCGAGGCGACACTTCGCCAGCAATTGACGCCGCGCATGGCGCTCACAGTTCGCGGCTCCGACTACATCATGCCCGATGCATACGGACAAACCCACCAAACCCCAACGCTCTCGGTCGGAATGCAGTTCAGATAACACGCCGCATTCCCGATGCGTCCGCGCGACGATGCACGGATGAAAAACAAGCCCCGGCATTTCTGCCGGGGCTTGTCGTTGAGCACTGCCCCTTCGGAGGGTTTGTTAGACCGCAGGCGGGTGCATCAACGTCCTGGTTGCTTCGGATTTTCTCGTCTACTCGTCGAAGTCTGCTGCTCCACCACCCGAGACTGCACCTACCCCGCGCGTGCCGAGCGCCTCACGAACCTTCGTCTCGACTTCCGCACAAATCTCCGGGTGCTCCTTCAAAAATGTCTTGGCATTCTCGCGACCCTGACCCAACCGCGACTCGCCATATGAAAACCACGCTCCGGACTTCTGCACGATCTCATTCTCTACACCCAGATCGACAAGCAGTCCCGTATGGCTGATTCCTTCATTGTACATCACATCGAACTCGGCCTGCTTGAACGGAGGCGCAACCTTGTTCTTCACAACCTTCACGCGCGTCCGGTTCCCGACCATATCCTGACCTTCCTTGATCGCACCCACACGCCGAATGTCCAGACGAACGCTCGCGTAGAACTTCAGCGCACGGCCACCCGTCGTCGTCTCGGGGTTCCCAAACATCACGCCGATCTTTTCGCGAATCTGGTTCGTGAAGATCACACACGTCCGGGACCGAGCCACAGCTCCCGTCAACTTGCGCAGCGCCTGACTCATGAGGCGCGCCTGCAAGCCCATGTGCGAATCCCCCATCTCACCCTCGATCTCAGCCCGCGGAACCAGCGCCGCCACCGAGTCGATCACCACCACGTCCACCGCATTGCTGCGGATCAACAACTCCGCAATCTCGAGGCCCTGCTCACCCGTATCCGGCTGGCTGACCAGCATGTTGTCCACATCCACGCCCAGACGCCGCGCGTACTCGATATCCAGTGCATGCTCGGCGTCAATGAACGCCGCCACACCATTCCCGACCTTCTGGGCGTTCGCAATCACATGCAAACACAACGTAGTCTTACCACTCGACTCCGGACCATAGATCTCCGTGATCCGGCCACGCGGAATTCCCCCTACACCAATCGCAGCATCCAGGTTCATCGCACCAGTCGGAATGGCGTCGATGATCGTTCGGTCCCCACCACCCATCTTCATGATCGAGCCCTTGCCGTACGCTCGCTCGATCTGCGTAATCGCCGCCCCCAACGCCTTCTGCTTATCCGAACTTACATCCGATGCCATGGATCCGCCTGTTGAGTGTCCATTGCTCGCCGCTTTGGTCATTACCATTGGTCGCCGTCCCGGGAAAGGTCCGTGGGTCTCTTCGGGTTATGTACGGGTGCTTTCGGGTAATGTACGGTCGGCCGACCTATTTGGGAAGATGCTTCATTTGGGGCTTGGGAACAAGGCGGATTCGGGACTTCCTACTGCGAGAATGGGACTACTTTTCGGTTTTCATTCCGGTACACGGTTTTCGGTCCGTGCACCAGGCCGGCCAACCGTTTTTTCACCGCGGAAGACGCGGAAGACGCGGAAGACGGTGAACCGAAGCGAGAACGGTAATAACTTTTGAAAATTTCAAAAACGGAACTCTGAGTCATCGTAGGCGAGAGGAATCACGCGATCTCCGAGGACATATTCCGCGTCTTCCGCGGTGAATGATTTTATTCTGCAGATCTCATCAGACAGCGAAGCACCTCGGCTACACTCCACGCTTGAGCGATGCAGCCGCGCGGCGTGAACGGCGCTTCCGCATCAAACACCTCCGCAATTGTCCCCACACCGTACTGATCCAGATGATCGAGCAGGCCCTGCAGCAAAGCGCGCGCACCCGGTTTGTCATCCGGCTGCAATTTCAGATACACATCGATGAACGGCCCGATGAGCCATGCCCAGACGGTTCCCTGGTGGTATGCCGCATCGCGCGTGCGCAGATCGCCGTGATACGTCGGTTTGTAGTCCGGATGCCTGGGATCGAGCGACCGCAAACCAACTGGAGTCAGAAGTCTGCTGGCTACGACATCGTAAACGGACTTCCAACGATCGGCATCGAGCACTGGATTATCCAGTGAGATTGCAAAGATTTGATTCGGTCTGCATGCAGCATCATCGCCGTTTTCGCCATCGACAACGTCGTACAGATAGCCGAGCGAATCGCTCCAGAAGCGCTTGTTGAACGAATCGTGTGCGCGCTGTGCGTGGCCGCCGATGGTGTTTGCATCCTCATCGCGCCCGGCGGCACGCAACCAGCCCTCGAGCAGGCGCAGTGCATTGTACCAGAGGGCATTGATCTCGACGGCTTTGCCGCGGCGCGGGGTGACAACCCAGCCATCGACTTTAGCGTCCATCCATGTGAGCTGATAGCCCTCCTCGCCCTGCACGAGCAATCCGTCCTTGGGATCGACGTGGATGTTGAAGCGCGTGCCCAGAAGATGGTGCTGCGCGATCTCGAACAATTTCTGGAGGTTTGCGTTGACGATGCCGGGATCGCCAGTGATTGTTGCGTGGCGATGCAATGCATGAAACATCCAGAGCGTCGCATCCGCGGTATGGTACAGACCCTCGTTTGCGCCATCAGGAAACATGTTGGGGATGAGACCATCGCGAACGTGGTGCAGGAACGTCTTTAGGATGTAGGCCGCTTCGCGATGGCGTGAGGTGCAAAGCGCGAGGCCCTCGAGGCTGATCATCGTGTCGCGGCCCCAGTCCGTAAACCAGTGGTAGCCTGCGATGATCGTACGTGCTTCCTCACCGGCAGCGCGGGCGCGCATCACTTCATCGCGCCGGGCAGCGGGCACGATGATGAACTGATCGGCGGCTAGGGTGAGCTCGCCGGCGCCGCCGGATTGAGACGCTGGCGGTGCAAGTGACACCAGGCGTGCGTGGCGGTCGAGCGTTGCGACAATCGACTCGGTTGCGCTGAGCGCATCGATCATGTCCCAGCCCTCGACCGATGCGATCAGTGATACATCCTGGCCATTGCCGAAGTCGCTGCGGAAATATCCGGGCGTGTAGAGATCGCCAATCGCTGTGTAGCCGCGACTCTCCTCTACGCGGTACAACATTTCCGGGAGGCGGCTGCCCTCGACGGTGAACGCAACGCGATGCCCGCTCACCTGCATCCGCAACGGCGGGAGGTCACGGTTTGCGCAGCTGATTTCGTAGCGGTCGCCGAGGGCGGTCAATCCATACGGCCCGCCCACTTCGGTGTTCACTGCATCTCCATACGATCGAAAATGAAGCGACGGTCGCAGTTTCAGACGCGCGCTGCCGGTTCCTTCGAGCAGGTGATACGTGATGCAGACGGTGTTGTTGAGGTACGGCATCGTGATACGACGCTCGAACACGAAATCCTCAGCGCGGTAGCGCCACACCGGCACACCCATGTCGATTCGAAACTCGACGAGATGTCGCGCACCCTGAACATCGACCTTGCCGCCGATGCGTTCCTCCGTACCAAAGCGAATGATGCGACCATCGGGCAAACGAAGCTGCTCGGACAGCTGGCTGAGCATGATCATGCGGCCGTGCGGCGCGGGCAGTGCGGCGACGAGCAATCCGTGATAGCGGCGCGTAATCATTCCGGCGAGCGTTCCCGACGAATAGCCGCCGAGTCCGTTGGTCACGAGCCACTCGCGCGTAATCAGTCCTTCCACATCCTCGCCGTCATCTTTGGGGCCGACGATGCGACGAACAATTTCAGTCATGTGGCATTTCCGGGTAGCTGGCGGCGCGGTCGGGCGCATCGCCGGGAACGGCGCGCAGGGCAATCGTGCTGTCGCCGGGGAG
>JBBQYT010000166.1:0-5794 GCA_038208385.1 Longimicrobiales bacterium
ATCGGTACCTGCGCGCGCTCGAAATCACGACGGTGGTTGTACGCGCTGAAGTCACGCATCGTGGCACCCCACATGGCGGGCTCGTCATCGCGGTTGACGACGCTGTCGGTAGCGATCGAGAAGTGCGGATTCTTCGCGTGCTCGCGGACCGCGGCAGCACGCAGGTCATTGCCACTATCGCCATCCACGGGTCTTACACCACGCGGAGGCGAGCCATGCATGGCACTCGCATCCATGAAGTCCATTGCGTGCACGACATCTCCCCATGCGTGTGACAGCCAGTGCACGGGCACGCCGCCCGGAAACAGCCGATCCGTATACATGTCGAAGTCGCTCGACTTCGAGAACACGGCCTTCACCGCGGGAGCACCATACAAAGCGGCATTCTCCGCGGTGTTGGCCGTGTAGGATCCGCCCGTCGTCGCAATTTTGCCGTTCGACCACGCCTGGCTCGTAATCCACTGCGTGATCGGACCCATGTCGTGCACTTCGGAGGGACTAGCCGGATACGGCCACGTACCGAACGATGCGCCGGTGCCGCGCACATCCACGTTGACGACGGCATAGCCGCGGCGCAGCCAGAAGCGCTGTTCCGTAGACGGCGGCGCGCCTTCCGTCGAACGCCAGTAACGCGTCTGCTGGAGGATTGTCGGTTTGCGCGATGAATCGGCGACGGGCAGCCACACATCGGCGGCGAGGCGTGTGCCATCGGGCATTGTGATGAAACGCGAGCTGCGCGCATATGCCGCGGAGTCCGCCGGCGTCAGTGCGCACTGCGCCAGCGGAAACGCGCTCTGGCCCTGCGCTGCCAGAGGAGCGAACAAAAAGAATGCAATCGAAATGCACAAACCGCGCATTGAACGCCTCGCCATTCTTTGTGAAGGAGCGGCCTGAATGGATGGCGGATGGCGCGCCTCATGTCCAGTGCTCGCTGCTCCCTGATTCGGCATCTCCCAGAAACTCACCATCGATGCAAAACGACCATCGAGTGACAGATCTCCAACATTCGAACCGTGCATGAACAAATTCCCGGCGAGAACGCCTGCGCACCCGCAATGTGGTTGCTCAGCGCAGCACGTCCGCTCGCGTAACCCATCGCCTGCGAACGACGTCGGCCAGGCGTTTGAGGCCCCCAAGCTGCGCCCGCCACATCTTCTCCAACTCCAAGGATTCGAATGCTTATTGTTGTTCACTTCCGAGAACGCTTCGTCCCAGAATCGTTCGGAAGTGAGCGGAGGCGTATGAACGCTTTCATTGCTAAAGTGTTGCGGGGCATGGCGATGTGGCGTAGCTAACGGCGGGCACGCGATTTGGATGATTGGGGGGGACGCAGGGACAAGGCGAGCGGGCGTTATTCAGGGCTCAGAAAGAGGCTCACTGTGGGACGCATTCACTGGCTGATGGATTTTTTCGACGACGTGCACTACGCATTTCGGACGTTGCGCCGCACGTTCGGCCTGACGGCGTTTGTGGTGATTACGCTCGCTCTGGGAATCGGGTTGACGTCGGCGACGTTCAGTATGGTCGATGCGTTGATTTTCAGGCCATATCCGGTGCCGCACCCGTCGCGGGTGGTGAACCTGGTGAGCACGACTCACGACAACGCAGTCGGTCGTTTTTCCTACCGTGAGTATCTGGACATCGAGAGCAGGACGAAGAGTTACGATGGGGTGATCGCCAGTCAAGACATGCAGGGTGTCGGGTACAGCGCGGACACGAAAGCCACGCCGCGTGTTCGTGGCGGGATGCTGGTGTCCGGCAACTTCTTTCGCGTGCTCGGTGTCGAGCCGGAAGTCGGCCGCAGTTTTCGTGACGATGAAGACAAGGTTTCCAGTCGCAGTCCTGTGGTAGTGCTCGGACCGGACTTCTGGAAGAACGAATTCGCGAGCGATCCTTCGGTGATCGGCAGGACGATTCGTCTGAACGGCGTGACCTTCACTGTGATTGGCGTCGCCCCGGCAACATTCGCGGGAATGCAAATATTCGATCGTCCTGATTTCTACGTGCCGTTTGCGACGGCGCCGCTGTTCTCGACGAACCCGCGCAAGAATTTTTTCGAGGACCGCGACGATCGCGCGTTGAGCGTACGAGCGCGCTTGAAGTCGGGCACGAAGCTGAAGCAGGCGCAAAGTGAGCTTGCTCTTCTCGCGCGCGATTTCGAGCGTGATTATCCAAAGCTCAATCGGGATCGCGGTGCTGCGGTCCGCACGCTGTTCCAGATGCGCACGCAGGCTGATGACGTGAACTGGAAGTTCAGCGCGATCTTCCTGCTGCTTGCGCTGGCCGTGCTGCTGGTGGCGTGCACGAACGTGGCAGGACTTCTGTTGAGCCGTGCGCGCACACGCAAGCGCGAGATCGCAATCCGTCTGGCGCTTGGCGCCGGGCGCTCGCGGCTGGTGCGGCTGCTGCTGACCGAGAGCCTGATTCTTTCGCTGCTTGGCGGACTGGCCGCTATCGCCGTTGGAAACGCGGCTATCGAGTTTTTCCACACGTTCAGAATTCCCGCGGAGATTCCGGTGACGATCCCGTTCCGGATGGACATGCGCGCGCTTCTGGCGTGCTTCGGGTTGTCACTGTTGAGCGCAATCGTGTGCGGACTCGCGCCGGCGCTTCAGAGCACGCGCGCGGACCTCGTCGTCGGACTCAAGTCGGCCGACGCGGACGTGCCTGGACGGAGGCGCCTGTGGGGGCGGAATGTCCTCGTCGTTGCGCAGGTCTCCACGTCACTGATGCTGCTCACCGCCGCATTCCTGATGGTGCGCGGCTTCCAGCAGGGTGTGCGCGAAGGAACAGGCTTCAGGAAAGACCATCTGTTGATGGCGCGGTTCGATCCGCGCCTGGTGCAGTACAACGCAGCACAGACAGAGCAGTTCTACAAGCTTCTGACCGAGCGTGTACGCACGTTGCCGGGCGTTGAGAGCATCGCTCTCACGCGCAACCCTCCGCTGGGACTGGACGGCTACGATCGTGTGGCCTTCGTCCCGGACGGCGTGCCGATGCCGCGCGACCGCGAGAATTTCACAGCGTCAATGGATGCCGTCGATGAAGGGTTCTTCGAGACGATGGCGATATCGATCGTTGGTGGCCGCGCCTTCCTGACTTCCGATGGTGCAACTGCGCCACGCGTGGCTGTCGTGAACGAGCGGTTCGCGAAGCACTACTGGCCTGGCGAGAATGCGGTCGGCAAACACATTCGTCTCGACAGTCTCACCGGTACTATGGTCGAGATTGTAGGCGTCTCGCAGACCATCAAGTATGGGGACGGAAAGCCGGACGATTTCGTGTATATGCCCGTCGCGCAGAATCCCACTCCGCGAATGGTGATGCTGGTGAGGTCGAGCGGCGATCCGCTGCAGCTGGTGAAGCCCGTGAAGGATGTGGTGCACGGACTCGATGCGAACCTGCCGGTGTCCGAGATCCGGAGTTATGAGGATCTGTATCGCTACAGCGCTGTAGAGGGTCCGCGGATTGCAATCGAGCTCGTCGGTACGATGGGGACGGTTGGATTACTGCTGGCCATTGCCGGACTGTACGGACTCGTTGCGTACAACGTGAGCCGCAGGACGCGCGAGATCGGCATTCGCATCGCCATCGGCGCACAGGCAGCAGACGTGCTGCGTCTCGTGATGGGTAAGGGCCTCCTGCTGGTAGGCATCGGAACCGTCATCGGGCTCGCGATGGGCGTCGCGGTCGAGCGACTCATGAATTCAATGCTGTTCAATGCCGGCGGAGTCGACTTTGCGGCGTACGTCATTGTTGTACCGTCGATGTTCCTCGTGACGATGCTTGCCGCGTACGTGCCCGCGCGCAAAGCAACGCGCATCGAGCCTACTCAGGCGTTACGCTACGACTAGCCGAGGTTCCGCATACGGTCATCAACGCGCTCCGAGCTGCTTCGTGCCGAGCAGCGTTGTCGTGAGTGGTCCCTCAATGCCCGTCCTACTGACGCCCGAAATTGCGACGGCGCGCGTCGAGCCGTGCACATCACCGGTCAATTCAATCGAGCGCGTCGTGCCTGGCATGATCGTGGTCGTCCATACACGACCATCGTACGTGTGCACCACCCACAGTACGACATTTTCTCGACCGATGGGCGAGATCTCGAGACTCAACGTTCGACCGTCGCGCTGCAGCACCACTTCGGGCGCGCCCGGCTTGCGATCGCCGAGCCATGGCGAGGCAGGAACGAGTGCGGGTGTCGCGTACAATCGCTCGCGCAGAGCGTCGCTGATGCCGCCCGAGTTGCGCATCAGGGCAGTCGAGCTGAAATGGATGTTGCCGGTTGCTCCCGTCTGCTCGCGCGTGACGCGCACCTGGTCAATGATTTCATCCGTCGTCCACGCGCGTGCGCCTGTGCCGACGCGCCCGATGTAATTGGCCGGCCATATGTGCCGGCCGAACGTGTTTTGCTCGACCCACCACTTTAGCAGCGTTGGATAGCCCTGTCTCTGTGCCGCAACGGGCCAGTACAGCTGCGGCGCCCAGTAGTCGACCCAGCCGTTCGTGAGCCATTTGCGCGAGTCTGCAAAAATCTCGACGTAGGAATCGAGCCCGCTCACCTGCTCGGGATACCCGGGCCGCCAGATGCCAAACGGACTGACGCCAAACTTAACCCACGATTTTTCGCTTTTGATCGCGCCGTAGAGGGCCTGCACGAGCACGTTGACGTTTTCGCGTCGCCAATCGGCGCGCGTCATTGTTCCGCCGCGGGCGACGTATCGCTTCCATGTATCGGCATCGGGGAAATCAATGTTGCGTCCCCTGCGGTCCTGCTCGAGATACGGATAGAAGTAGTCGTCGATCGCAACGCCATCGATGTCGTATCGCTTGACGACATCACGAATCACCTCGATCGTCCTGCGACGCACCAGCTCCTCGCCCGGATCCATCCATTGGTAGCTGCCATACGGAACAACCAGGTTGGGATTCGTGCGGCTGATGTGATCGGCCGACGCAACCGATCTGTGCGATGAATAGCGCGCGCGATACGGATTGAACCATGCGTGCAGCTCGAGACCGCGGCTGTGTGCTTCCTGGATTGCAAATGCGAGCGGATCGTAGAACGGCTCAGGAGGCTGGCCCATGCGTCCCGTAAGATACTCGGACCACGGCTCGATGCTGGATGCATAAAACGCATCAGCGGACGGACGCACCTGCAGTACAATTGCGTTCAGCTTCAGGTCGACCGCGCGATCCAGGATTGCGCGCAGCTCTGCCTGCTGTTGTGCAGTCGAAAGTCCCGAACGCGATGGCCAGTCCATGTTGCCGACGGTAGAAACCCAGACACCGCGAAACTCGCGCGCGGGCTCCGGCGGGGCTTCGATCAGCGGCTCGGGATTCTTTTCGGGCTTTGGATGATGTACGAGCGGAGGCAGCTCGTTGGGCACTTCCGGAACTGGCGCGGACGGCCTTCCTGCTCCGGCTGGCGTGCACGACGCCAGAAGGAGTGACAGGAAGAAGCTTGCGAGAGGTCTGGATTTCGAGGTGCGCATGCTTCAAACTAGCACTGCAACCGCGGCAACGTGAAGTGGCGCGTCGTTGCAGCTACCTTACGATGGCGCGAAACACTGTAAACAACGCGGGATCGAGAATGTGCCCGCAGTCGGATGCCATGACTTCGATTGCATCTTCGCGCGAAAGCGTGTTGCGATAGCTGCGATTCGACGTGAGTGCATCATATACATCCGCTACACATAGTACGCGCGCAGCAAGCGGAATGTTCTGTCCGCGCAGACCGTCCGGGTAACCGCCGCCATTCCAGTGCTCATGATGATTGCGGATCATGGACGCGACT
>JBBQYT010000167.1:0-5792 GCA_038208385.1 Longimicrobiales bacterium
GACCGCAGCGACGGCTTCTGCGGTCATGAACTCGCGGAACCGGCCGTACTCGAACCCGGCAGGACTCAGCTGGTCGGCCGTTACGACTCCCGCAATCCCTTCCATGTCCACGGAGATATAGACTTTGAGCTTCCGTTGGGCTTCTGCATGGCCGAGGGGTATGAGCAGGAGGAAAAGGCTCGAGAGAGACGTCGAACGCCGCATTTTCACGCTCCATCACGATTGGATCTGGAAGGTCTCGCGGCAACTTAGTTGCATGACGTCTGATGGCAAAGGAATGCGCGCGCGCCGAGCCTTGCCCGGTTTTTGGGCTGCGGCCAGATTTACAGCTTGTCCAACTGAGACTTCAACATTTGTGACGATATGCAGACGGACCTTCTAACTCTGCGCGTTGAAAAGCGCCCTGCAAAGCTTCGCTTCGACGGACGCGTGCTGTTCCTGGCGGATGACGCCGATCTGATGCGGCGCCAGCTGAATGGTGAAGACCTCGAGCTGACACCCGAGCTGCGCGCAAATCTGCGCGGCGACATATCGACGGACGAGATCACGCCCGCCTACATCTGCTATTACTTCGACGAAACGCTCGGACAGTTTCCGTATCTCGGACTGCGTGCATCGGGTGAGTTTCCGATAGAGCGCGGCAGTGTGAAGCGCGGCGGATTCGTGTGCTCGGTGAGCGGCAAGCGGCGCGGCAAGGGCAGCTCGCGCGAGCAATCGCCGTATGCGGAGCTGATGGCGGGCATTCACGTGGTCATCGCAGAAAATATCGAGCGCATTTACAACGAGAATTGTCAAAACCTCGGCGTGCTGACATCGACCGACTTTTCTTTGATCGAGCGCATTCGCGCCGGCGAAGAGATCCCGCTCGAAGTGTTCACCGAAGGTGTTGACGCGATCACGCGCGAGATCATCGAGTACGGCGGTTTGTTCGAGTTCAATGTCGCGCGCCTGCAGGGCAAGGTCCTGTTGCCGCCTGTTGAATCTCAGTCGGAGTATGTTGATGATACGCCGTCTTCTGTGAGCGAGATTCAACAGAAGCAGGGTGCTGGTGAGAACTCCCCGCATCCCGCCGTCTGGAGTGCGGAGATGCAGGCGGAGCAGACTGTTGCTACCTCACAGCCCGCCAATGAACCACCGCACCGCCACGACGCGGCGAGTGGGCGACGCGGCGACGCGGCGACCAATCCGGGAACGAGAATCGCCGCGTCCGGAGACGGCGCTGGCCGGTCCGGGAAGCGGGCAATGACGATCGCAGAGAAAATCTTTGCGTCGCGCTGGGTGGTGGATGCAGCAGCGGGCAAGTACGGCGTGCCGTGGGTCAAGGCGGGCGACAGTGGGTTCGTGAAAACGGACTATCGTTTTTCGCACGAGTACGTGTCACCGATGGCGGCGATTTTCTTTGAGGAAAAGCTTGGTGCAGATGCGAAGGTCACGGATGCTTCGACAATCATCATGTTCCGCGATCATCTCACGTACCTGCACGAGGTGATGCCCAAAGAGCGTGTTCAGCTCGGGTTGCTGGATGTAGCGCGTCAGCTCGAGGTGAAGCAGCGGGAGTTTGCGGCGAAGCAGAACATCAAGCTGTATGGCGAACGCGTTGGTGCACGTCTCGGCTCAGAAGCGATTTGTCACTCGAAGATGCTCGAGTCTTATGCAGAGCCGGGGCAGGTCATCGTCGGGACGGATTCACATACGCCGCACTCGGGCGCCATCGGCTGTATCGCATTCGGAATTGGTACAACGGCGATCTTCAATTCGTGGATCACAAAGGATGTTCGTGTTTCGGTGCCGCCGTCGTTCAAGGTGATTGTGAAAGGCCAGAAGCCGGACAACGTCACTGCAAAGGATTTCATGCTCGAGATTCTGCGCCATCCGTACATCAAGGATGGTCATGCAATCGGGCAGATCATCGAGTATGCAGGCGCGGCTGTCGAAGCGTTGAGTGTCGATGAGCGTGCGACAATGACGAACATGGCGGCGGAAGTCGGCGCGTTCACCGGCATTGTCGCACCGGATGCAAAAGCGATCGAGTATCTCGTCGCGGAGCGCGGCATGGATCGCGCGAGTGCCGAGGCACTATGCGAGGGATTCTTCTCGGACGACGACGCCATGTACGTGAAGGTGATCGAGATCGACGCGTCGACTCTGAGGCCGATGGTGGCTTTGCCGGGAGATCCGGGCAACGGCCTGTACGTCGACGAGCTTGGCAGCGAGCCCGTGCGCATCGAGGTCGCTTACGCGGGTTCGTGCACTGCGGGTAAAAAGGAAGACATGGACATGTACGCATCCGTGTTGAGCGCCGCGCGCGAGCAGGGACTGCGCATTTCGCCCAACGTGAAGATGTTCATCCAGTGCGGCTCGCAGGACGTGCGGCAGTACTGCGACGAGCAGGGCTACCTGGCGCTGTTCGAGGAAATGGGCGCGAGCTTCATCGAGCCGGGTTGTGGTGCCTGTATCGCGGCGGGACCGGGCACGAGCAAGCGCGCGGACGAGGTGACGATCAGCTCGCAAAACCGCAATTTCCCGGGCCGTTCTGGGCCTGGCCAGCTCTACCTAGCCTCGCCGTATACTGTTGCTGCGTCAGCAGTTGCGGGGTACATTGTAGAATGGGAGCCGGGCGTGCCGATCGAGCCGCTGCCCGAGCCGGCCGGCGTCTAGACCGTGACGTTCTCCGGAAGCTCGAGCGAGCGCCACAGATAGACCGTGGCGTAGCTCTTCCAACCGTTCCACTGCTCGCCGAGCCTGCGCACTTCTGCCGGGCTCGGCATCGCCTCCATCCCATACAGTCGTGCGATCGCCTTTCTGACGCCGAGGTCATCGGCGGGCAGGACATCGCGGTCGCCCAGTCCGAAGAGCAGTGTGCACTCGGCGGTCCATATGCCAATGCCACGCAGCTCGGCAAGGCGGGTGATCGCTTCGTCGGGTGACATCGCACTCAGGATTTCCGGCGCGATCACACCATCGAGCAGGGCACGCGCGATTCCGTTTGCGTACTCGGCTTTGCGTGTCGAGAGTCCGGCGCTCTTGAGGTCTTCGACGGAGGCATTTGCGACGGTGGGTGCATCGGGCAGTACGGGGACCAGCTCTTCACCGGCCCAGACCCGTTTGCCGAAGCGGATGGCAAGCTTGTCCCGGATTGACCGCGCAGCGGATCCGCTGATTTGCTGGGACACGAGCGAGCGCAGGAGAGTGGTCCACAGGTCTGGAGTGCGGAACGGCTTGAGGCCGGGCAACTGCGTGGCCAGGCGCGCCATACGCTCGTCCGCAACAATCGCCGCATGAAAATCGGCCAGGTTGTCATCGGCGCTGATGAGGTGACGAGCCGCGCGAATCAGGTCGGCCTCGACGTCATCGAGCGATTCGTTCGAGTGTGCGTGAGCGCGAATCGGCCCGTTGAACGCGTGTTGCTCGAGGTCGAGCACGACGGGGCGGCCCTTGAGCCAGAACGAACGCCGGACGCCGCCGGACTCGCTGTGAAAATTCAAGTCGTAGGGCGCGATGTAATCGATGCGCAGCTCTTTGGATGGCATTCGCCTCGCCGATTGCGGGATTCCGGTTCGCACCATGATAGCGCCCCGGCGTTTCTGCCGCGATTGCCCTGAGTTATCTTGCCCGCTTGATTTGTCTGATTTGATCCGGCGAGGTGAGACTGGTGCGGAGTGATGCGCTTTCGAGGGACGCGGTTCTCGAGGTACTGCAGGGACTCATACGGACGCCATCGGTAAACCCGGCGCTTGCTCTCGACGAGCCCGCCGGTGAAGAGGCGATCGTGGCGTATGCGTGCGAGTGGCTCACTGCACACGACGTTGAGGCGTGGCAGGAGGAAGCCGCGCCGGGTCGGCCAAATGCCGTGGGATCCATAGGCGACGGCAATGGGCCGACGCTCGTGCTGTGCGCCCATATCGACACGGTTTCCACCGCTGGAATGGCGATCCCGCCCTTCGATCCGCGCGTGGAGGGGAACCGCGTGTATGGGCGCGGCAGTTATGACATGAAGGGTGGCGCGGCGGCGTGCATGGCTGCAGCGGCTGCTCTGGCTGATGAGCCGCTCGGTGGCAAGCTGATGCTTGCGCTCGTTTGCGATGAAGAATACGCGAGCATCGGAGCGAGCGATTTCGTTCGGCGGCATCATGCTGACGCGTGCATTTTGACGGAGCCGAGTACCCGCGATCTGGTGCTTGCGCACAAAGGCTTCGTTTGGCTGGAAGTGACAACGCATGGCAAGGCGGCGCACGGCAGTCGCTGGGATATTGGCGAAAGTGCGATTGGCAAAATGGGCCGTATCATCGCGGCGCTCGAGGAATACGACAAGCGTGAGCTTCGCGCGCGCGTGCATCCTCTGGTGGGACCCGCGTCGATGCATTGTGCGCTCGTGAATGGCGGGACTGGCCTGTCGACATACTCGGAGCTCTGTACGCTCGGCATCGAGCGTCGCACGGTTCCGGGTGAAACTCCAGCGCAGGTGATCGCCGACATCGAGCGCGTCATCCGCGACGCAGGCGAGACTGCAGATGTGCGCATTACGCTCGACCGGGCGCCGCTCGAGTGCGATCCAGCGAGTGCGGTTGCGACCGCTGTACGGAACGCAGCAACGAGGATAGATGGCCGGGCACCGGCCGAGATCGGCGTCGCCTACTGGATGGACGCGGCGATCTTTGCAGCAGCCGGACTTCCTACAGTCGATTACGGTGCGAGCGGTGCGGGCGCGCCCGAAGCGGTGGAGTGGGTGGATCTGGATTCGGTCGTCCGGTCCGCGCGTGTCCTTGTAGAAGCCGCGCGCGATTTTTTCGGTAGTCCAAAGAACTCTCTTTAATTGACGAAATGAAGAAACTACTTCGACGTGGGCTCTACGTCGCAACATTGTTGATCTGCACGACGGCGCCACTTGCTGCACAGACAGCAGTTACGGAATACGAAGGTGCTTCTGCGCTGGGCCTGTCGCTCCGGCGCGTCGGGACAACGAAGCGCGTCCTGATGATTGGCGCTCATCCCGATGATGAAGACACACAGCTGCTGGCGACGCTGGCGTTAGGTCAGGGCGCCGACGTTGCGTATCTGTCGTTGACGCGTGGAGAAGGCGGTCAGAACGCAATCGGAGCGGATGCGCAGGAAGCAATGGGACTCCTGCGCACAGAGGAGCTTCTGGCCGCACGCCGTCTCGATGGCGCACACCAGTTCTTCGCGCGGGCTTACGATTATGGTTTTTCCAAGACAGCAGACGAAGCCTTCCGCCACTGGCCGCACGATACACTGTTATACGATGTCGTGTCGGTGATCCGCAGATATCGTCCCGATGTCATTGTCTCTGTTTTTTCGGGCACGCCGCGCGATGGACACGGCCAGCACCAGGCCGCTGGAATCATCGCTCGCGAAGCATTCGAGGCAGCAGCGGATCCTGCGAAGTTTCCGGACCAGGTGGCGCGCGGCCTCCAGCCGATCGCCGTGAGGAAGTACTACCTGTCGACGCGTTTTTCGCAAAGCGACAGCTCGGTGCGCATTAATACGGGTGAGCTCGATCCTGTTTTGGGGCGCTCGTACGCGCAGGTCTCATCGCTCAGTCGAAGCCGGCATCGCTCGCAGGACCAGGGCAATGCCGTGCCACTTGGACCGCGCTTCACGAGCGTCAGATTGATGGCGCAGCACGGCGGTGCAATTTCCGGAAGCTCTGTGTTTGCAGGAATCGATACCACGCTTTCGGCGCGCGCGGCCCGCATTTCAAGTGATTCGCGTGCGGCTGCACTGCTCTTTTCCTACGACTCCATTGTTGCACAAGTGCAGACTCAGACCGACCT
>JBBQYT010000168.1:0-5788 GCA_038208385.1 Longimicrobiales bacterium
TTCGGTCTGTTCATGGCGGGCCTCGGATTCCTCATCATGGTCTCCGCAGCCAACATCGTCATCAAGGGCGGCGGCCACGTACTCGTATCACCATGGTGGCTCGTCGCGAGCTACCTGCTGCAAACCTGCGGTGAATTGTCCCTGAGCCCCGTCGGCCTCAGCTCCATGACCAAGCTCGCGCCACGCAAATTCGCCGGTCAAATGATGGGCATCTGGTTCCTCGCCACATCGATCGGAAACCTTATTGCCGGACTCGTCGGCGGTAAAGTCGACCCCGAAAAGCTTCTCGAAATGCCCGAGCTGTTCAAGGACACCGCACTCGCACTCATGATCGCCGCCGTCATCTGTGCGCTCCTCACGATCCCCATCAAAAAAATGATGCACGCGGTCCCAACCGAGGGTTAGAACGGAGTGACCAACCGTCACAGCGCCGTGATGAAATAGCTTCGCTGATTACAGGAATCACACAAAAAGAGGGACCGCAGGAATTATGTAATCCCTGTGATCCCTCTTTCAGTACCGTCCCCGTAAACGCGTGCGCGTGCGTTCAACCTGCCCGCGCCAACGCAGCCCGAAACACGTGATCGTAAACGGCCACGTACCCGGAAGTTGCCCGCACATTTTTTCTTTTAGGCGATGGCGTCCGGGATTTCCATTGATGCGCCCCCATTTCCCGTCAGTTTAGAGCATCGTGGAATCAGAACGACCGTCAGGCGCCGAAGCGTTCTCGTGCATTCTCGGCACGAGCAAAGCTGCAGATGCGATTCGTGCATTTGGCCGGCGCGCCGCACGCGTTGATGCGACTGTGCTGCTCACCGGCGAGAGCGGCACCGGCAAAGGTCTTCTCGCTCACGCGATACACGACTCATCAGCACGCGCAGGCGCTCCCTTCATCGCAGTGAACTGTGCGGGCATTGCAGAGACACTCTTCGAAAGCGAGTTCTTCGGCCACACGCGCGGCGCATTCACAGGCGCGCAGCAACAGCACCGCGGACTGTTCGAGCAGGCAGATCGCGGCACACTGTTTCTTGATGAAGTCGCAGAGCTGACGCGCCCGCTGCAGGCAAAGCTTCTCACTGCCCTCGAGGACGGCGAAATCCGTCGCGTCGGCGCAGAACGCACCGTACGCGTCAACTTCCGCACGATCGCCGCCACCGGCGTCGATCTCGAGTCTGCCGTGCTCGCAAAAGACTTCCGCACGGACCTTTACCATCGCCTGCACGTGCTGCGCTTCCGACTGCCTGCATTGCGTGAACGCACTGACGACCTTCCGCTCCTCTGCGAGCACTACATCGAGTATTTCGCGCGACGCTACAACAGAAACACCCTGGGCTTCGAAGCAGGCACATTCGATCGCATTGCGGCACACCAATGGCCCGGCAACATCCGCGAGCTCGCACACGCCATCGAAGCGGCCACACTCACCTGCGATGACGCGTACATCGCATCGCGACACCTGCCCGATCACATCGGCGCAGTCATTCCGCCGCACGCGATTCGCTCGTCCATCGATGCGACGCCACTCGCTGCCGGCGGACGCTATTCGTTCTACGGCCCGCCATCACAGGAGCGCCGGCGGATCGAGACCGTGCTTCGCGATTGTAAAGGAAATCGTACACGTGCGGCAGCACGGCTCGGCATGGCACGCAATACCCTGCGCGCGAAGCTCCGCGCACTTGCCATCGAGGTGCCAGAGCCTGCGGGAGAGGCGTAAACATGAACGCCGCTGATCCCAGGAAAATAAGGCGTTGTGGGTGGCGTGTGGTGAGCGGTGCGTGCGTGTAACCGCCACACACGACCCACCACCCACCGCTCACAACCGAGTGGCCACTCGCTTTCCAGACCCGACTCCAATACTGTCTACGCCCGATCGCCTATCAGGAGTCGACCCGGCATGACAGAGAATACGGACGAGGAACAGACAATCCGCGGCGTTTTCTCGCGCCAAATCCTCACGCGCGACCTCGCCCCCGAAGACATGGACTATCTCGTTGCGCGAGCGCGCCTCGTGGGTCATCGGCCGGGTGCCGCGCTCTTCCACGAAAGCCAGCCGCGCCGCGAGTTCGGCTTCCTCTTATCCGGAAAGCTCGAGATCCGCAAAAGCATCAAGGGACGTCCCCACATCCTGGCGTTCCTGGGGCCCGGTGAATCGTATGGCGAGGGGAGTTTGCTGGATCAGTCGCAGCCGCATTCCGCGACCGGCGTCGTACGCGAGTCGGCGGATGTGCTCGAGGTCCCGCGCGCTGTCGTCGATGAAATCATTCGTGACCGGCCGCAGATGTATGCGAAGCTCGTGGTTGGCGCTGCGCATGTCATTGCAAGCCGTCTGCGCGCCGCCAATCTCACGCTCGCAGGACAGGGCTCCGTTTACCTGTCCGGCGAAGTACGGCGCGAAAAGGATCTGCTCGGCGAGCGCGATGTGCCCGATCGAAACTATTTCGGCGTGCAGACAATGCGCGCCGTCGAGAACTTCCCGATCACGGGGATCCCGATCGCACAGTATCCGCAATTGATCAAGGCGCTCGCGGCGGTGAAGGAAGGCGCAGCGCGTGCGAATGAAGAGCTTGGTTTGCTCGACAAGGGAATCGCCGATGCGATCTGTGCTGCGTGCGTCGAGATCCGTGATGGGGCATTGCACAATGAGTTTGTGGTCGACGTCATCCAGGGCGGCGCCGGCACATCCACGAACATGAACGCGAATGAAGTGATTGCGAATCGCGCTCTCGAGCTGCTCGGACACTCGAAGGGTGAATACGACATCGTTCATCCGAACAACCACGTGAACCTGTCCCAGTCCACGAACGATGTGTATCCGACGGCAATCAAGATCGCCGGCAACTGGGCGCTCGTGGATCTCGAGGAAGCACTCGGCCAGCTGCGCGAAGCCTTCTTCCAGAAGTCGACCGAGTTCTCCGACATCGTCAAGATGGGCCGCACACAGCTCCAGGATGCAGTGCCCATGACACTCGGCCAGGAATTCCACGCATACGCAGTCACGATCGGAGAGGACATCGAGCGTCTGCGCGAAGCGGGCGCACTCATTCGCGAGATCAACATGGGCGCGACGGCAATCGGCACCGGCATCAACACGGACCCGCGCTACGCAGAGCTCGTGCGTTCACATCTGTCACGGGTTGCCGGCCTCGAGCTGATTACGAGTCCGGACCTCGTCGAAGCAACTTCAGACACGGGCGCGTTCGTACAGCTATCCGGAATCCTGAAGCGCGTTGCAGTGAAACTGTCCAAGATCTGCAATGACCTGCGCCTGCTCTCCAGCGGGCCGCGCACTGGCCTCGGTGAAATCAACCTGCCGCCCATGCAGCCCGGCTCCAGCATCATGCCCGGCAAAGTGAATCCGGTCATTCCCGAAGTTGTGAACCAGGTCTGCTTCCAGGTCGTCGGCAACGACATGACAGTGACGATGGCCGCTGAAGCTGGCCAGCTTCAGCTCAATGTTTTCGAGCCCGTCATCGCATTCAACATCTTTCAGTCCGTCGGAATGCTCACGCAGGCCTGCATCGTTCTGCGCGAGCGCTGCATTCTCGGCATCACGGCAAACCGCGATCGCCTGCGCCAGCTGCTCGAACGCAGCATCGGTGTAGTGACCGCGCTGGTGCCGTACATCGGCTACGAGCGCGCAAGCGCCGTCGCAAGCGAAGCTCTCGACACCGACCGCGGTGTCTACGAGCTGGTCCTGGAGAAAGGCTGGCTCGACCGGGCCACTCTCGATGACATCCTCTCGCCTGACGCAATGACCAAACCGCGAGCTATGCCTGGCGCCAGACATTAAAAACAGTCACCGCAGAGCCACGGAGCCACGCTGAGGTTTCGCAGAGAACGAAACAAATAATTCTCAATATTTTTCTCCGCGAAACTCAGCGTGACTCTTGCGTCTCTGCGGTGAACCGGATGCTTGTCGAGTCCAGAACTATGAGGAAATCGTGCGTCACCGCTATCTCGTACTGCTAGCGCTGGTTCTCTCCGCCGCGTGCAAAAAGCCCTCAGCCCGGACGGAATGGGACGTACGCGGTCTCGATCACCCGGAGAGCATTGCATTCGACGCGAAGCGGAATCGTTATCTCATCTCGAATATTGGCGGCGCTCCGGATGCTGAAGACCGCAACGGATTCATCACTGCAATCGACTCCAACGGCCAAGTCACTGAGCAGCGGCTGTTCACGACGGCATCGCTCGGCGTTCCGCTCAACGCACCAAAAGGAATCGCCATCCAGGACGATATGCTCTACATCGCCGATCTGACGCGCATTGTCGTAATCAATCTCGACAACGGCCGGCTGCTCGATGAAATCCAAGTCGGTGGCGCACAATTCCTGAACGACATCGCAGTCGACAAGACATCGGTTTGGATATCCGATACAAAAGCAAACGCACTGTTCCGATACCAGCCTGCGCAGAAAAGCCTGGAGCGTCTGAACGTCCAGGGCGATCTCCGCAGCCCGAACGGCTTGTTTGGCGATGAATCAGGCTCGGTATGGATCGCAGCATGGAGCGGGGCAGTACTGAACCTGTCAAGGCAAGGCGCACTACAGGTCTTCTCGACAACGCCGCGCTACCAGGGACTGGATGGAATACAGAGATTGACCGATGGGCGTATCCTGGTCAGTGATAATCCAGCCGGCATTGTTTACGTACTGAGTCCGCAGGGAGCGCCGACGGAAATACTGAAGGGATTGGAAGGGCCAGCCGACTTTTTGTTGAATGGAGATTTGCTGCTGATACCGGAGTTGACTGGTAACCGCGTGATCGCGCGGTCAGTTACGCAGTTGCTGAACGCGAAGCATTAGCTGAATGGCTATGTCTACCTCTGTGCGCATCGTCGATGTGTCGTTGAGCGGACGAACAAAGAAAAGGCGGTCTACGGAGAAACTCCGACAGGCAACCGCAACACAAACGTCGAGCCCGCTCCTTCAACACTCTCGACACTCAAATCCCCCTCCAACAATCGCGCCAACCGAAGCGACAATGCCAATCCCAGTCCCGTGCCACCATACAATCGGGTGGATGATCCATCAACCTGCCGGAACTCATCAAAAATTGCGCGTTGATCCTCGGGCCTGATGCCGATTCCAGTGTCGCGCACCATCCACGTCACGGTTCCCGAGCTGACATCGCCCTCCACCGACAAGACTACTTCACCCGTCACGGTGAACTTGTACGCATTCGACAGCAGTTTCTCGAGAATCTTGCAGGCCTTTTCGCCATCGGTGTAAAGAGGGATGCGCGGCGCGCGGCTCTCAATCCGGAACTCGACATCCTTGGGCGGACTACCGGCAGATTCCGCTGCGCGTCGCGCAATCGCCACCGCATCGTCGGGCGCGACCGTCACCTGCGCGCGCCCCAGATTCACATGCGTAAGCTCGAGCAGATCATTGATCAAGCGCAAAAGCGCCGATGCCGCATGATCGATCTTGCCAATCGCAGTCTGCTGCGGCTCACTCAGGTGCCCATCCTGACCCGACGCCAGCAAAAACGTGTGGCCAAGGATCGATGTGAGCGGCGTCCGCAGCTCGTGACTCATGTTCGACAAGAACTCCGTCTTCAGACGCTGCCCCTGCTCCGCTTCGCCCACCTTCTGGCGCAGCCACTCATTCTCCCGGCGCAACGCGCTGTTCTCGGAACGCACCAGATCCAGTGCCCCCGCTCGCTCCGCACTCGCACCAAGCTGGTCCGCAACAAGCGCCAACAACCGCCGCTGCTCGGGACTGAACTTGCGCGGCACATCGAAATAAAAACTCAACGCGCCGTTGATGGTTGCACCCTGCTTCAG
>JBBQYT010000169.1:0-5779 GCA_038208385.1 Longimicrobiales bacterium
TGCCAGCAGCTTCGTCTGCACCGCAATATCGTTCACGGCGGCGATGATATCACCGATGGCCTGCGCCTGCTCCGCGAGCGACATGATGCTGTCTGCAATCGAGCCAACCTGCGACTGCACGGTTTGCAGCGCAGTAATCGATGTTTGGACAGCACGCCGCCCTTCCGAGCTTCGCTCCGCTGCGCGCTGCGCCGTGTCGGCCACCGCCTTTGCGCGCTGCGCTGCCTGCTGCGATGTCTGCGCGACTTCATCGACAGTCGCCATCGTTTCCGAAACGGCGGCCATTGCTTCGTTTGTGCCGGCAGCCTGTTGCGTCGTCGCAGCAAGAATCTCGTTCGCGCTCGTCGCGAGAACGCCCGTCATTTCGTGCAGCGGCCGATTGATCGCACGCGATATGAGTATGGCGGACACTATGCCGAACAGAATGGCGAGGAGCGCACCGATGAGCATCGCGCGCTGCGATGCCTGGGCCGCACCGCTGCCCGCCTGTGCGAGCTGGTCGGTACGCTCCGTCGTCTGCTGAATTGCGATTCTGATTTCGCCTTCGAGCTGCTGGAGCAGCGGCCCGGTCACGTTGCGCCGAATCAGGAGCGCCTGTTCCATCGTGCCGGCTTTGCGCGCCTGCATCGCCTTGACCGACGCTTCGTGCCACGAGTCCATCAGTCCGAGGATACGCGACCAGCGGACCTGATCCGCGCCTTCCGCCGTGCTATCGCGTACGCGCTCTGCGATTGCGTGCGCCACGGTATAGGTGCTGTCGAATGAGCCTGTCTGGGTATCGGTGCCCTCGAGCAGGTAGCGCAGGTAGTAGCCATTCGCGCCACGAATCTCCGACTCGGCAGCCGAGGCGCTGAAGAGCAGCTCGCGACGTGACCTCAACGCACTTTCGAACGAGTCACGCGTGCGGCTCAGCGCCCAACTCCCGATCGTTGTGACGATCGTGACGAGCAGGATGCCGATCGCGAAACCGACGGTAATGCGACGGCTGATGGTCCACTTCATCGCTTGTTCCTCAACGAGAGGGTGTCGTGCCCGGCGCGGCAAACTGCCGCAGAAGCTGAACCGGCTCCAGAATCAGAATCGCATCGGTCGACAGTCCACGAATGACCTGTCCGCGCCAGGACTCGGACGTTGTTTGCGTGAGTACCGTCGCATCGATGCGCGTAACATCTTCCACTTCATCCGCAACAAATCCGATCACATGGCCGCGCTCGCCGATGATGATGAGGCGAGTCTCATCATCGATGACGATGTCGCTTCGGGCGGGCTGCGCAAAATCGATGATCAGGACGGCACGCCCGCGCCATGCGACGACGCCGGCAATGGGCTGCGCAGCGCCTGGCAGAGGCGTGATCGCCTTCACGCGCGCAATCTCCACGACGGAAGAAAGCTGCAGCGCAAATCGCTCCTGCAGGACTCGAAAGAGCACCACTTCATCGCCTGCAACAGTCCATTTCCCGGGACGCTTCGCGAATGCGATGGCGCGCTCGGCAAGAATGCGCCGCACATCGGCTTCAATCCCTACATCATCTGCATCACTCAAAACTTGATCTCACCCCCGAGCATGGAACGGCGCACGCGTGCGATCTGAAGCAGCCGCGCGGCCGACTCACCATCCGCTGCGCGCACCGGCTCACTCTCGTCGCGCTCAGTCAAAAGATTTTCCGCATTCCTGAATGCCAAACGTGCACCGCGCACATCCTTCATCCGTGCCAGCGCATCCCCGAGTGCCATGTGCGCTACGACAAGCGTACTGTTCAGGTACAGTGCACGCCTTGCCGCCACCGCAGCTTCGGCGGCGAGGTCCGCCGTGCTGAGCAATGTCGAATGCAAGTAGAACAGCTCGGCCGACATTGCATACCGGTCGAGCGCCGCCACGCATGCTTCATCGGCTTCGCGCAAAAGTCCCGCATTGGCAAACGACCGCACCAGCAGAATGCGCGCAGCTTCCGTGTCCACGCCCGCGGCGATTCGCCTCAGCAGCGCTTGCGCTGCCTGCAGGTAATGGCACGAACGATAGAGCTGTTCCGGATCGCCATCGACTGCAGCTGCTGCGACAGGCTCACCCACCAATTGCTCGGGCTCGGCAAGCGCGGTCTCAGGCACAGGCTCGAATACCGCAACCGGAAGCTCCGCGGCTGGAGCGTCAGCGACAAAATGCCACGGCTGTGTGGTTTCAGCCGTCGCCGACAGCTTCCTATACGCGAGTCCTGCGCCCGTCGAGATCGCCCGAGCGGGTGCCAGGTCCGCGATGGGCGGATCCGACGCGCCGAGAAACAGCCAGCCATCGGCGGACAACGAATCGACCAGCCGTCGCGCGATCTGCGTGATCGACGACAGCTCGAAGTAGATCATTACGTTGCGGCAGAAGATCAAATCCATCCCGAACAGCCCCAGGGCAGGATTCGGATAGACGTCCTCGATGAGATTGAGCGGCGCGAACTCGACCGACTTTCGGATGGAGGCGTCGAGCTGAAAGCCGCGGGCTGTTTCGGTGAAGTACCGGCTGATGATGTGTTCTGGGACGCCGCGGAGCGCCCATTGTGAGTACAGGCCACGGCGTGCGCTGGCCAGGCGCGACGCGGCTACGTCGGTGCCGACGATTTGGACCGGTGCGGTCCAGCCGAGCTCGCGGAGGAGGATCGCGATGGAATATGGCTCTTCGCCGGACGCGCAGGCGGCGCTCCAGACACGGAGGGGGCGTCCGGGTCCGTGTCGCTTGGCCATTTCCGGGAGCACTTCGTTTCGCAGGTAGTCGAACTGCGTGGGCTCGCGGAGGAAGTAGCTCTCGCCGATCGTGAGCTCGCTGATGAGCATGTCGCGGTCGGGGCCCGGGTGCTGGATGCAGTTCCTGAACTGGGCGGGCGTTTTAGCACCGGAGCGCGCCATTGCGCGCTGAACGCCCTGCTCGGCGGAGGCGATTCGGTTGGGTGGGAATGTGAGTCCGAGCAGGTCGGTCGCGATCTGGATGATCCTGTGAACCTCGGGGTCGGGAGTCGGTCCGCGTTTGGGCATCACTTCGAAGGCTTCTGGGCGAGGAGCGCGGTGTCGAGCTGCTCCTCTTCGGCCAGGGTCAGGAATGCGTCGAGATCGTAGATGACGGTGAGCCCGTCCGGCATGGTTGCGACGCCGTGGATGGCCTGGGCTCCGCCAAACCGGCTCGGGGCGTTGGTGTCGATCGATTGTGTCGAGAGGACGTCCATTGCGTCATCCACGCGGATAGCCACGAGGCGGCGCGTGGTATTCAAGACGATGAGGAACTGGTCGATGCCGACCGCGCGCGGGGCCATCCCGAAGCGTTTGCGGACGTCATAGACGGGGGTGATCTCACCGCGCGCGTCGATTACGCCTTCCACGGTGGGAGGAGCGTTGGGTATTGGCGTAAGAGCCACGAGGCGCGCGATTTCGCGCACCCTGGCCACGGGCAGCGCGTAGCGTTTGCCGTCCAGTGCGAACGTGAGGACGTCCATGGTCCTTTCTTTATACGCGTGTGGATCTTTAGAGGCGATTCAGGAGAGTGCACTCACTGTGCCGCGCGGAAGGAAAGGACTGGCTGAAGCCCGAGCCAGTCCTTTTTTAGGGGTGGGGGCTATTTCCCTTCGTCAGCCGTGGGTCCGTACATCTGCGGGACTTTCTCATCGACCATTCGCAGATACAAGCCGAGCTGTGCGCGGTGATGCACGAGGTGGTTGAGCACCATGGAGCGCAGCATCTGGTAGCGGCTCTGCGTCATCATTTTTACGCCGGCCCGGTTGAGCGTCCACGGCACATCGAAATCTTCATCTTGCGCAGCTGCGAGCGCGGTGCGCGCGTCGGCTGCGTTTTTGTCGAACTCTTTCAGCAGTGTTTCCGTTGTCTCGATGGAGTAGCCGGGAAACTTCGGACCGTCTTTCGGTGCGATGTCGATTTCGGTCTGCTTCATCATCATGGTCGTCCAGCCGGGCAGGCGCGCGACGAGCTGCGCGAGGTGCGCCATCGGGAACGATTTGGGATGCGGCTTCCACTCACCCTTGTCGTTGGGAACGCGCTCGAGTACGCGGCGAGTCACTGCGATTTCGTTGTCGAATTCCGGAAGCAGCAGGTCTTTGATTGGCATCGAGGTCTCCGGTTGGGTGTCGGTTTTCGTCTTTCGTCTTTCGTCTATCGTCTATCGTCTATCGTCTATCGTATCGTCTATCGTCTATCGTCTATCGTCAGTTGGCGGTGTTACGATAGACGATAGACGCTCAACGATAGACGGCTTTTACGCTGCGCGTTTCTTTGCGCTTGCGAGCAGCTCGAAGGCGTGTGCAAGTGTCGTGACAAGCGGCTGGGAGCCGTGGCGGCGCAGCACTATGGAGAGGGGGTCGGTGCGGCGCAGCTCGAACTCGAGCTGCTGGTCGCGGAAGGCGCCCTGCAGTGCGGCGAGTCTTGGAGAAACGCCCGCGCGGAAGTTGACGCGCGCATCGTCGCCGGAAATGAGGATGCGCTCGACGCCGAGGGAGGTGCCGAGGAGGCGCAGCATGGTGCTGGCGAGGAGGCGCTCGACTTCGGGCGGCGGTGGTCCGAAGCGGTCGCGGATCTCGGCCTGGATTTCCGAGACCTGCTCGGCGCGCTCGACGCGCGAGAGCCTGCGATACAAGTGCAGTTTCTGCGATGACTCCGGGATGTACGAATCCGGCAGATAGGCTGCGCCATCGAGCGAGACTTCCGGCGGAGACGGCTCGGGGCTGGTATCACCGGTCTTGAGTCTGCGGATTGCGTCCTCGAGCAGGCGCGTGTAGGTGTCGAGGCCGATGGCATGGACGAATCCGGACTGCTGGCTGCCGAGGATGTTGCCGGCGCCGCGCAGCTCGAGGTCTTTCAGGGCAATTGCGTAGCCACTGCCGAGCTCGGTGAAGTGCTCGAGAATGCGGAGACGCCGCTCGGCTTCTTCATTCACATTATCGGGCACGACCAGGTAGCAGTACGCACGATGGTGTGAGCGCCCGACGCGTCCGCGCAGCTGGTACAGTTGCGACAGGCCGAATTGATCCGCCCGATCTACGATGAGCGTGTTTGCACTCGGCACATCCAGACCGTTCTCGATGATTGCGGTCGTCACGAGAATGCGGATTTCGTTGTCGAGGAAGCTGCGCATGACTTCATCGAGCTCGTGCGCGGCCATCTGACCGTGTGCAATGCCGATCGTCGCGTCGGGCACGAGCTGGCGGACCTGTTCGGCGACGATCTTGATCGACTGCACGCGGTTGTGGACGAAGAAGACCTGGCCGCCGCGGTCGAGCTCCCGGCGAATTGCATCTTCGAGCACTTCATCGATCCACGACAGCACGTTGGTGATGATCGGCATGCGGTCGCGGGGCGGCGTCTGGATGAGCGAGAGGTCGCGCAATCCGGCGAGCGAGAGGTGCAGCGTGCGCGGGATCGGCGTTGCCGTGAGCGACAGCACATCGATGTTGTGCTTCATCTCCTTGAAGCGTTCTTTCTGCTTCACACCAAAGCGCTGCTCTTCATCGACAACCAGCAAACCAAGATTCTTGAAGACGACGTCCGGCTCGAGCAGTGAGTGCGTTCCGATGACGATGTCGATGACACCGCCCGCGAGCTGGGCGAGGATTTCTTCCTGCTCTTTGGGTGTGCGGAAGCGCGACATCGCGGCGATCTTGATCGGGAAGCCTGCGAGTCTCTGACCAAACGTATGTAAGTGTTGCTCTGCGAGAATTGTCGTAGGCGCCAGCACCACTACCTGTCGACCATCCTGCACGGCCTTGAACGCAGCGCGAATTGCGATTTCCGTTTT